>JBDSKT010000126.1:0-11107 GCA_039916765.1 Sphingomonas sp. | reverse complement strand
GATCTCGATTCGCTTGGCGGCGCGGTGCGGTGGGAAGCGTCGCGCGGTGGTGCGTTGTTCCCGCACCTATATGGAGGTTCGTTGCTACTCGAAACCGTGATCGCCTACGGTCCGCTGACGCGCGATGAGCGCGGGGCGGTGATGCTTCCGGTCGCCGGCTAGGCGTATAGATCGACCACGTCCCACCCCTCGCCTACAGCGCCCATCAGCAGCGTGCGGTGGCAAACGTGCGGATCGCGCTCGAAGCATAACAACGCACTTGGTCGCTCGGCGGCAATATCGAGCATTTTTGCCGCTTCCGCCTGTGCTTCAGGCAGCTCTAGCTGGCCTGCATAAACGCGTTCCAGGGTTGCGCGGTCGCCCTTTTTCGCCGCGTCGCGACCTGGTTTGGGCGTGCCGAGCGCACGCAGATGGACATAAAGGATGCCAACCTCCGCCAGCGCAGCGGCCAACGGCGTTTTGGAAAAGCCCGGCCGACGTGACAACGGCAGCTGACGCACGTCGATAACCTGCTCGACACACGCGGCCCGCAAGGCGGCAAGGAAATCTCCTACCGTCGCGCCTTCGTATCCGATCGTGAAAATACGCTTCATCAGACCTTCTTGTCGTTCATGCCGACGACGCCCCACGCGATCAACGCCTGGCCTATAAAATAGAGCGGCCAGACTAGCACGCCCGCCCATGCGATATGGGGCGCCAACCCCGCCCGCGCAAAGATCAGCAGATCCGACGCCGCGAACATCGCCGCCCCAAGTGCGACGTAACGGCGCGGAAAGCAGCTGGCGACGGCAGCGCCCGTCATGCCCGATAGGCCCGTCGCGTAGATCAGCGTCGGCGTGGGACCCGCCGCGATCCAGGCCATGATCATGATCACACCGAAAATCGCGATTCCCAGACCGTCCGCACCGGGCCGCCGCATTTTGCGATAGAATATAATCGCGAGGATATGTCCGGCCAGGAAAGCCAGCGCGCCGATCGTCTGCCCCGCCGTTTCGAGCAACACATCGCCAAGGGCACCAAATGCGAGGACCACGCCGATCATCGACCCGCTACGCAGAATTGCCCAGAGCGCGAGCAGTGCCACCCCGACACCCTTCCAAACGATGATTACGGCACCCGGCGGCAACGTATGCGACATCGGCCAATAGCTCGCGCCAGCCAGCAGGGCGGCAGCCAGCAAGGTAGAATGGCTTGCAGCGACGTAGCGACGGTTGATCACGACGTCGCGATGCCCTCCCGCGTCGTGCGGCGCAACCCGTGGCCCCAAGGGGCGATTGTCCCGTCCGCGCTTCCCCGATAGGGCCGTGCCATGGCGGATCCGCGCATCATCGACGTATCGCTGGACGAACGTACGATCCTGTGGCGATCGGCCGATATCGAGCAGGAACGGCGCATCGCGATCTTCGATCTGATCGAGGCGAACCATTTCGCGCCGCAGCGCCTCTATCCGGGTGGCTATGCCGGGCCTTACAAGATCCAGCTGAGCGTGGAGGAAGGGCGCCTTGCATTGGCGATCAACCGCCAAAACGGCGCGGCGCTGGAAACCTTGGTTCTAGCGATGGGCCGGTTCCGGCGGCCGATCAGAGATTACTTCGCGATTTGCGACAGTTATTACCAGGCGATCCGCAATGCGACGCCGGCGCAGATCGAAACGGTGGACATGGCGCGGCGCGGCATTCACAACGACGCGGCCGAATTGCTCAGGGAACGGCTGGAGGGCAAGATCGAGATCGACTTCGACACCGCCCGGCGGCTGTTCACGCTCGTCTGCGTCCTGCACATCAAGGGCTGAGCGATGGTCGCACGTACCTTGATCGGCGTGATTGGACGGACGGTGATATCGCTCACGGCCGCTGCGGCGATCGCCATTGCGGGGTGGACGTTCGCCCGCAGTTGGCGCCCCTCATCGACCAGCTACAAGTTCCAAGGGCTCGAGGTCGGTGAACAGCAAGGCCCGGTCGATTGGTGGACCGTCCGCGCCGCCGGCGCCGATTTCGCCTATATTCGCGCCACCAGCGGAGCGAGCAAGCGCGACGGACGGTTTGCCGCCAATTGGGCCGACGCACGCTCGACCGGAATGCGGCGCGGCGCGCTGCACGTTTATTCGCTGTGCAACCTTGCCACCGATCAAGCGAACAATTTCAACACCACCGTTCCGCGCGATCAGGATGCTCTGCCGGCAGCTGTGGAGATCGACTTTCAGGACGATTGCGCGTCGCGACCGGGACAGCCGGTGCTGCTTGACGAGCTCCGGCGCTTTTTGACGATGGTCGAGGAGCACACCGGCAAGCCCGTGTTGCTCAAGATCACCAAGCGCTTCGACGCCGCCTACAAGGTTACCGCCGCCATTCCGCGACCGGTATGGGCGGTACAGGATTTTTTCCCGCCAGATTATGCGGCGACGCCTTGGCGGATGTGGCAAGCGAGTGGAATGCGACGTATCGACGGAGTGTCGGGCGCGGTGAACTGGGATGTGGTGGCGCCATGATGTTCGATGACAGCGTTCGCGACGACCTGGTGAGCGCGGCCCGCGCCGCGGCGCGGCATGCGCACGCGCCTTATTCACGCTTCGGTGTCGGAGCGGCGGCATTGCTCGACGATGGAACGGTTGTCACGGGCTGCAATTTCGAGAATGCCAGCTACGGCCTGTCGCTGTGCGCCGAAACCGTCGCGCTGGCCAAGGCGAACAGCGAAGGCCGGCTCGCTGACGTGGTGGCGATCGCCGTGATCGGCGGGTTGTTGGGCGACGATGGCGCGGCGCGAGGCAGCGACCCGGTCCGGCCGTGCGGGCGTTGCCGACAAGTGATCAACGAAGCGGCGCAGATCGGGCGGCGCGACATTGTCTTGTGGTGCGCCGGCGCGGAGGGCGGTTCGATCGAACGGCATCTGCTGTCCGAGCTGTTGCCCCATGCTTTCGGCCCCGCCGACCTGGGCCTGTAACCGACGCCCGGCTTGCCCTTGGGCGACATTCCCGCGAAAGATCGGCCATGTCTATTCTGTCAGATCGCTGGATTCGCGAGCAGGCCACATCGCACGGCATGATCGAGCCGTTCGTCGAGGCGCAGCGCCGCGAGGGGTGCATCAGCTATGGGCTGTCATCCTATGGTTATGACGCGCGCGTCGCTGACGAATTCAAAATCTTCACCAACATCGATAGCGCCGTCGTCGACCCCAAGGACTTTTCGTCGAACAGCTTCGTCGATCGCAAGACCGATTGCTGCATCATCCCGCCCAATAGCTTCGCGCTAGCGCGGACGGTGGAATATTTCCGCGTACCGCGCGACGTGCTGGTCATCTGCCTGGGCAAATCGACCTATGCGCGCTGCGGGATCATCGTCAACGTGACCCCGCTCGAGCCCGAATGGGAGGGCCATGTCACGCTCGAATTCTCGAACACCACGCCCCTTCCCGCCAAGATCTACGCCAATGAGGGCGCGTGCCAGTTCCTGTTTCTCAAAGGGAACGAGCCGTGCGAGACGAGTTATGCCGACCGCGCCGGCAAATATATGGGCCAGCGCGGCGTGACTCTGCCCCGTCTGTAAGGCCACCAGCGCGGCGGAACGCCCGACGGCGCACGGCGCGAATCTTCACACTCTTCACACGCCCCGCAAGTTTTACGTCAGCCCGGCCTGGGTTGTGGTTCCAGGCATCATGTCCATCAATCGCGGCCCGGGCATGCGCGATCCGCATGATCGCACTGAACATGCCCGATTCCACAATGTCAAAGAGCGAGCCGGTTATACCTTACCCGCGGCCTGTAGGACAGCGCACCGTGCGGGCGTTCCGGCAGGGGCTGCCCCGCTCACATGAGAAAACAGGCGACCCACCGGGCCGCCCGTTCGGTATTTCCAAGGATCAGCGCGAACGATCAGAAATCGTTGGCGTATTGCTCGTTGCCGACAAAGCCGAGCTTCGAAATGCCCGACCGCTTGATCACCGCGAGCACCTTGTCGACCTGCTCGTAGCGCGCCTGCGCGTCGGGCTGGAAGTGCAATTCGGGCTCCGGATTGATCGTCTTTGTCTGCTGCAGATAGGCCTGCAATGTCACCAGATCGACCGGATTGTTGTTCCACAGCACCGTTCCATCGGGGCTGATCACCACCTTGTTCTTCTGCGCATCGACCACCTGGTTCTGCTTCGACGGATCGTTGATAGGCAGATCGACCTTCACCGCGTGCGTCTGCGGTGGAATCGTGATGATGAACATGATGAGGAGCACGAGCATGACGTCGATCAGCGGCGTCGTGTTCATTTCCATCATCGGGCTGCCGTCGTCGCGGCCACCGCTCATTGCCATGTCTTGTAACTCCTAAGTACGGGCGCCGCCGGCTGGATCAGAAATTGCCGACGTCGCGTGCCGGCGGCTGCGAAATGAAGCCGACCTTCGCGAATCCCGCGATCTGCATCTGGTAGATCGTCCCGCCAATGCACTGATACGGCACGTTCACGTCGCCGCGAATATGCGCTTCGGGCAAATCGTCCGTCGTCAGGTTGGCCGGGCCACCCAAGCGCGCGACATCCGCCTTCAGCTTATCGTAAGCGCGGCTGAACAGTTCCTTGTGCGACACGCGCGACAGGCCCCAATACACCGCGCAATGCCCGCTATTGTCGAGCGTGACCGAGAGCGACACGTTCTCCGGCTTGGTCGTGGTTGGGTCGTAGATAACGTCGGGCAGCTTCAGTTTCACCGTCTGGATCACCACCGGAATGGTGATCAGGAAGATGATCAGCAACACCAGCATGACGTCCACCAGCGGCGTCGTGTTGATGTCCGACAAGGGGGTCTCGGCGGACTGTCCGCCTACGTTAATTGCCATGAAGGGCCATCCTATCCGTCTTCAATCATGCCCGCGACATCGAGTTGCCGGCGAAGGCCGGGGCCGCGATATGCGCGGCCCCGCCGTCATCAGTTGCGCGTCGGCACGCCACCGGTCTGGCCGGCGGTGGTGGTCGTCGCGGCGGGCTTTGCCGCAGGCGTGACGGGTGCCGCGCCCTTGCGAACGGCAATCGCCGGGCGAACCGCGCCGTTCGACGCGAGATAACCGAGCACGTCGTTCGAGAACGCTGCGAGCGATTCGGCGATCGCCTTGTTGCGGCGCTGCAGGTAGTTGTAGGCGAGCACGGCAGGAACCGCGACGACCAGGCCGAGCGCGGTCATGATGAGCGCCTCACCGACCGGGCCGGCGACCTTGTCGATCGACGCCTGACCGGCTTCACCGATCTTGATCAGCGCGCGGTAGATGCCGAGCACCGTTCCGAACAGCCCGATGAACGGCGCCGTTGCACCGACCGTCGCGAGGAAGGCGAGACCGCCGCCCAGCTGCGAGTTGATCGTCGCTTCCGAACGCGCGAGCGAGCCGTGCAGCCAGTCATGCGCCTCGACCGGGTCGGTCAAACGCGTGTGCTGCTCCTGCGCCGCGATGCCGTCATCGACGATCTGCTTGTAGGCCGAGTTCTTCTCGAGCTTCGCCGACCCTTCGCGCAGGCTGTTCGACTGCCAGAACTGAGCGCGGACGCGCTTAGACTGGTTGATGATCTTCTGCTGCTCGAACCACTTGGTGAACAAGATGTAGAGCGTGAAGAACAGAAAAACGGTGAGGATGATGGCAACGCTCCAGGAAACGAAGCCGCCCTGGTTGAGCGCGTTCCAGATGCCGTACTGCTCGGCGGCGTTGTTCGCTCCGCCCGTAGCCAGGATGGTGGTGAACATTAGCGGTATTCCTTCTTCGAAAAAAACCGGGGCATCCCGCACGGACGCCCCGGAGCGATGATCATTGTGCCGGCAGTTTCCAGACGACACGACGGGATTGGGTGGTAGCCATCGGACTGCCGCTCTGGTCGAGCGCGGGCGTGTACTTCCCGCGACGGGTGAGCGCACGGCAGGCCGCCTGATCGAGCGAGTTGTTGCCGCTCGACGAGGTTACGTGGCAATTTTCCACGCGACCCTGCGTGTTGATCGTCCACGAGATCGACGAGGTGCCCTGCGCTTCGTCACGCAACGCATCCGACGGATAATCGTCCTGCGTGATCCACTGCGCCGGATCGCCCTTAGGCCCGGCGGCACGGTTCACCACCGGCGGCGCAGGCGGAGCCGGCGGCGCAGGCGGCGCCGCAATCGGCACCGGCACGAACGGGGGCGCAGTCGCCACGACCGCAATCGGCGGCGGCGGCGAATTAACCCTGATCGCCGGCGGCGGCGCCACGACGGGCGGCGGCTGCAACGGCGTGTCGGGCGGCGGTGGCGGCGGCTTGTCCGGCGGCGGCGGCGGCGGCGGCGGCGCCACGTCGAACGTGTTAAGCTTGTTCTGCACCTGCTTGACAAACTTGTTGGTCAAACCGGTCACAAAGGCCAAGCCAAGCAGGAACGTGATGATCGAAACGATCACCGTCGCAACTACGCGGCTGCCAGTTACATCGCGATCAGCATACGCCATTCAGAAACGAAACTCCTCTATCCCCGCATGGTCTCTTGTCCGATCGAACCGGGCTGTATGCCCGTGAACGGTCGGCCTGCCATGGGTTAATATATCCTGGTCGGACCAATCTCTACCGACCTAAAAACGGTGACGCAAACGCTTTGTCTCACGCAACAAACGTACAAGCCCGACGCGACAGAATTATTTCTGTATAAATTCGGCACGATCTCCTACCTGCCCACCGATGCTCACGCTTTCGAAAAATTTCGCGTCGGCGGCGCTGTTAACCAGTTCGACGGCCCTTTTTGCCCAGCAGGTAGCGGTGCCACCGGTCGAATCGGCGGTGTCATCGCCTCCTTATGCGATGTATGCCGAACTGGTGATCGGGGCGCCGATCGTAGCGGATGCAACGATTCGCAGTGCCAGCCGTCTCAAGCCCGCCGAGGCGCCAGATCTTGCTCCCGGGTTTGCCCGATTCTACGTCGAGGCCGATGTTTCGTCGCTGATCCGCTCGCCGGCGCCGCTGCCGCCACGGATCGGCTATCTTTATAACGCTCCGCTCGATGCCCAGGGTCGCGCACCGCGAATCGGCAAAGCGCGCGTGCTGTTGTTCGCGCGAACTGCGGCGCAGCCTGGGCAGATCCAGCTCGTGCGGCCGGATGCACAACAAGGCTGGACGCCCGGCGGCGACGCGCTTGCCCGCCGCATCGTCCAGGAGGTGTTGGCAGCCGACGCGCCGCCCGCGATCGGCGGAGTCGGCAAGGCGTTCCATGTGCCGGGCGCGCTGCCTGGCGAAGGCGAGACACAGATTTTCCTGAACACCGCCGGCGGACGTCCAGTTTCGCTATCGGTTGCTCGCGCTGCCGACGGGCAGCGCAGCTGGTCGGTTTCGCTGAGCGAGATCGTCGATGCGGCGGCCGCGCCGCCACCACGCGACACCTTGTTATGGTATCGCCTGGCCTGCGGGCTGCCCGCGACGCTGCCCGAGGCGAGCGTCGCGGCGATCGAGCCGAGCGACGCGGCTATCGCGCGCGACGACTATGCGTTCGTGCTGGGCGCGCTCGGGCCGTGCCATCGAGGTGGTGCGTCCTAAGCGCCGACGACGACGATCTGTCCGGTGGTCGATCGAGCGGCGTGGAGAAATTCCTCGACCGCAGCAACGTTCTGGGGCGCAGCACCGATTTGTATATCGATCAGCGCGAGCCGCGTGATCGGCGCCAGCTCGATCGCCAGTGGAGCGATGGCGGCGATGAGCATGGCCCGATCGGGCTGCGGCATGCCGGCCTCGACCAACACGACCACCGACTCGGGCGCGGCGATCGCGGCAGAACGAATGCTGGCGACAATCGCCGCCGCGATCGATCGCTCGTCCGCGACGATGGTCTTGTGCGGCACCGCCTCGCTGGTCACCGCCGGTGACGCACCAGCGTGATCCCGATCGATTCGCCCGCCGTGGCGATCGCCAGCTTGACGATCCTGACTTCCACGCGCTTCACCCGCTTGTCCTGGAGGAACAGCGTCTCGGCGATGTGATCCGCCACGCCCTCGATCAGCGTGAAGTGCACGCCATCGGGCAGCGCTTCGGTCGCGGCGCGCTTGAGGTCGAGATAGTTTTTCGATGCGTTAAGCGGCGTGTCCGGCGCGAAATGCGCGGGGCAATCGAGATCGACGGTCAGTGAAATGCGCAGCGGCTGGGGCAGATGCGTCTCTTCGGAATATATGCCGGTCAGCACCAACACCTCGAGGTCGTGCACCTGAAGCTGCAATCGATCGTTCAACGTCAAGGCCTCGCTCGTCGGCATGGCGTGCGCCATAGCAGATGCAGGCGGCGGCGAAAGAGCCGCCCGGGCGCTGCCGCTCCCGGCTTGCGTTCAACGGGATGGGCGCTACAGCGCGCGGCCCCGGAGACCTACCGGTCGCGATGGAAGGATGACGTTGCAACGTTTCGTGCCGCTTTCCGAGATCGATCCGGCGGCAGTGGAGCATATGCTCGACCGCGCGTTCGGCGCAAACCGGCGAAGCCGCACGGCGTATCGCCTGCGTGAAGGCGCGGCTCCCCTGCCCGCGCTGAGTTTCGCCGTGGTGGAACAGAGCGAACTGCTTGGGACCATCCAGTGCTGGCCGGTGTTGTTCGAGAGCGATGCCGGGGGTCGCTTGCCGATGACGATGGTCGGCCCCGTCGCGGTCGCGCCCGAGCGGCAGGCCGAGGGAATCGGCAAACGATTGATGAGCCGCGCGCTCGATGCCGCCGACACGGCCGGCCTCGGCGATGCACTGATGCTGGTAGGTGATCCGGAATATTATGGCCGGTTCTTCGGCTTTACCACCGAGCGGACAGGCGGCTGGCGCCTCCCCGGCCCGGTTGATGCACACCGACTGCTCGCACGCGGCAACGACGTGCCGGACGAGGCCGGCATCGTCGCACCGCGAATCGCCACTCGCGCCTGACGCTTTACGCTGCGCGACGCCTCGCCTACCGCTGGGAAGATGCCGATGACACCGCCCCCGGATCTTGCCAGCCTGTCGCTCACCGATATCGCTAGGCTCGCCGCGGACCACAAACTGCCGCCGGTCGATCGCTGGAACCCCGCGCATTGCGGCGACAGCGAGATGCGCATCGCGCGCGACGGAAGCTGGTACCACCAGGGATCGCCAATCGGGCGGCAGGAAATGGTGCGTCTGTTCTCCACCATCCTGCGGCGCGAATCGGGGGGTGGCTACGTGCTCGTCACGCCGGTCGAAAAGCTCGATATTGCCGTCGACGACGCGCCCTTCACCGCCGTCGAACTCCGCGCGGACGGCGCGGGAGAAGACGCCGCGCTCGTCTTCCGGCTCAACACCGGCGACCTGGTGACGGCCGGACCCGAGCACCCTTTACGGATCGAGATCCACGACGACGGCCCCCACCCCTATCTCCACGTTCGGGGCGGATTGGAGGCGTTGGTCACGCGGCCCGTTTATTACGAACTGGCGCAAATCGCGCTGGACATCGGCGGCGAACCGCCAGGCGTGTGGAGCGACGGTGAATTCTTCGCGCTGGACGTGCGAGCATGACACTGGTCGAGCGGTTGCGCCACGCGCTCGAGACCGGCCACGCCCGCGATGTCGTGTTGCTGACGGGAGATCATCGCGACCCCGATCCGCCGCCCGCCGCGCAGGTTCGTGCCGCAGTGCTGGTCGCCGTCACCGACCGGGCCTCGCCGGGCGTGATCCTCACGCGCCGTACCGATCATTTGTCGCGCCATGCGGGGCAAGTCGCCTTTCCGGGCGGCCGGATCGACCCCGGAGACGATGGCGCGATCGCTGCAGCGCTACGCGAAGCGGAGGAGGAAATCGGCTTGCCCCGCGAGGGCGTCGTGATCGTCGGCGAGGCTGATCGCTACCGCACGATCACCGGTTTCGAAGTCACGCCAGTCATCGGAGTAGTCGCGCCTGATCTCGTGTTCCGTCCCAATGTCGACGAGGTCGCGGACGTATTCGAGGTGCCGCTCGATTTCGTGCTCGATAGCGCGAACCACGTCGAGGCAAGCGTGGAGTTCCAAGGCCGCAACCGACATTATTACGAAATCAGCTGGGCCGGTCACCGTATCTGGGGCGCGACCGCGGCGATGATCGTCAACCTGTCTCGGCGGTTGCGGTGGAACGGCTGACGCTTCCCGACGCCGGCTGGCGCACGCGCGACGGGCTGGCGGCGCTGTGCGACGTGCTCGGCGCACGCGAAGGTGCGGTGCGCTATGTCGGCGGCGCGGTGCGCGATACCCTGCTCGGCCTCGACGCGTCGGACATCGATCTTGCGACCACATACCCGCCCGAACACGTGCTTGCGCTGCTGCGCGAGGCGCAAATCAAGGCCGTGCCCACCGGCCTTGCCCACGGCACCGTCACCGCGATCATGCCTGCCGGACCGATCGAGATTACGACGTTGCGCAGTGATCTTGATACCGATGGGCGCCATGCCACCGTCGCGTTCACCGACGATTGGCGCGAGGATGCCGCCCGCCGAGATTTCACGATGAACGCCCTCTACGCCGATCCCGTGACGGGGGCGCTGTTCGATTATTTCGGAGGCCTCGACGATCTGGCGGCGCGGCGTGTCCGGTTCATTGGTGATCCGCTACGGCGCATTGCCGAGGATCACTTGCGCATACTACGATTCTTCCGCTTTCACGCTCGGTTCGGCGACGCAATCGATCTCGCCGGTCTCGACGCCTGCGTTGCGCGTGCCAATGATCTGATGGCCTTGTCGCGCGAACGGATTGCCTCCGAGCTGCTCAAGCTGCTGGTCGCTCCGCACGCGCTCGATGTCGTCACGCTGATGATCGGGCGCGGCATTTTCGCGCCTGTGTTGCCGGAATTGACGGGTCTCGAGCGATTTGCTCGGACGATCCGACGTGAAGAAGCCGCCGGCGAGGCGCCCAGTGCGCTACTGCGCCTGGTTTCGCTGCTACCGGCTGGTGCGATCGACGACGTCGGCGCTCGGCTCAAGCTCTCCAATGCTGATCGCAAGCGGATCACCCTCGCCGCGCAGCCGCTTGCCGAGACCGAGCCGCGCATTTTGCGGTATCGGCTCGGAGCGGCGGGCGCGCGCGATCAGTTACTGCTCGCCGATCTTCCCGACGAGGAAGTCGCTCGATTGCTTCACGTAGCACGGGCGTGGAACCCGCCGCAGTTTCCTCTCAGCGGCGGCGCGT
>JBDSKT010000125.1:0-10345 GCA_039916765.1 Sphingomonas sp. | reverse complement strand
GGCGATCGACGGTGTCGTGATGGCCAAGGCCCCGCGCACGATTGCCGGGCTGATCGAGGTTCGCGGGGTCGGCATCGTCACGGTGCCTCATCTCGATAACGTGGAGATCGCGCTTGCGGTGCAGCTGGGCCAGGCGGCGGTGCGAATGCCCGACGCGGCACACGAGATGATCGCCGGCATTGCGGTTCCGAAGCTGCTGCTGGACGCGCGGGAACCTTCGGTACCGATCAAGGTGGAAATTGCCCTCGCCCGGCTGATAGAAGGGCACCCATGATCGCCGCGCCACAGGAAATCCTGCTCGTTACGGGCATGTCGGGCGCGGGAAAATCGACCGTGCTGCGGACACTGGAAGACCTTGGCTGGGAGGTCGTCGACAACCTGCCGCTGTCGATGCTCGACCGGTTGCTCGGTACTCCGCCGGCCGAAGGCGTCGAAGGCGCGACGCGCCCGCTCGCGCTCGGCATTGGCGCGGGGACGCGCGATTTCGATCCGGACCGGGTGGTGCGGCGGATCAGAACATTGCGCGAAAAGCATCGTCATGACATCGGCACGCTGTTCCTCGATTGCGCGGGGAGCGAGCTGGAACGGCGTTATTCGGAAACCCGGCGGCGTCACCCGTTGGCGCTGGACCGGCCGGCCTCCGACGGCATCGAGCGCGAACGCGAGTTGCTGGCCCCGTTGCGGGCATGGGCCAACCGGCTGATCGACACGACCAACATGACCGGTAACGAGCTGGCGCAGAAAGTCCGCGCGACCTTTTCGGGCGATAGCTTGGGCGAGCCGACGTTGCGGGTCACCTCGTTCGGCTTCTCGCGCGGATTGCCGCGCGCCGCCGACCTCGTGTTCGACATGCGCTTCCTGCGCAATCCGCATTGGGTCGAGACATTGCGCCCGGGTACCGGGCTCGACGCGGACGTTAGCGCCTATGTCGCTGGTGATCCCGCTTATGACGCCGCCATGGCTCAGATCGAGACGCTGCTGCTGCTGCTCCTTCCGCGCTACCGGGCAGAGGGGAAGAGCTACGTTACCGTCGCGTTCGGCTGTACCGGAGGGAGACACCGGTCGGTTCATGTGACCGAGCGGGTCGCGGCACGGTTGCGTGCCGAGGGTTTTTCGCCCACGGTTGCGCACCGCGATCTTGGGGCTGCCCCACAGGACTCGCTCGAAGGGCTGCCGCACGGCCAGCTTGGGGACGGAACACACGCACGATGATCGGTCTGGTTCTGGTGACGCACGGGCGGCTCGCCGAAGAGTTCGTGACCGCGATGGAGCATGTCGTCGGTAAGCAAGAGCGAGTCGCGACGATCGCGATCGGGCCTGAGGACGACATGGAAGCGCGCCGCGCAGATATCGCTAAGGCCATCGCCGAGGTCGATGCGGGCAAGGGCGTGATCGTGCTCACCGATCTGTTCGGCGGGACGCCGTCCAATCTCGCCATCTCGTTGCTCGAACGCGGGCGGATCGAGGTGATCGCCGGGATCAACCTGCCAATGCTGATCCGGCTCGAATCGGCGCGTAAGGCGATGAAGGTCGTCGATGCGGTCGCCGCCGCGCGCGAGGCGGGGCGCAAATACATCTCGGTCGCGTCCGAAGTGCTCGGCGAGGCCGCCGCCTGATGCCCGTTCAACGTAGCGTCATCATCACCAACAAACGCGGGCTGCACGCGCGCGCGAGCGCCAAGTTCGTCACCCTCGCCTCGGACCTGCCTTGCGAGGTCGCGGTCGAAAAGGACGGCGCGGGTTCGGTCACGGGCACGTCGATCATGGGCTTGATGATGCTCGGCGCCGCGATGGGCGACACGATCGTCATTTCGGCCGACGGTGACGGCGCGGAGGATGCGGTCGGCGCGCTGGTGGAGCTGGTCGAGGCGAAGTTCGGGGAGGATTGACACCCCTGTGCGTGAGATCACCGCCTATTCCAACCCGCTGATCAAGCGCGTTCGGCAGCTTCGCGAAAAGCGCCACCGGCGTGAAGAGGGATTGTTCCTCGCCGAGGGCCTGCGAATCCTGACCGAGGCGCGCGAAGCGGGGCGGATTCCACAATTCCTGTTCTGCGCGCGCGAGAGCGCCGCGCACCCGCTGGTCCGCGCGCTCGTCGCCGATGTCGAGGCGGCTGGCGGCGAAGCGATCGAAACGGTGCCGGATATCCTGTCCAAGCTGAGCGGCAAGGACAATCCGCAGGCGGTGGTGGGTGTGTTCGCCGAGTTCGCCGCGACGCTCGATTCGCTGGACCGGAGCAGCGCGGGCATCTGGCTGGTCGCCGAGCGGCTGCGCGATCCCGGCAACCTGGGGACGATCCTGCGCACCGGCGACGCGGTCGGCGCGGGCGGCCTGATCCTGATCGGAGAGTGTGTCGATCCTTTCTCGGTCGAGGCAGTGCGCGCCAGCATGGGCGCGCTATTCACCGTGCCGGTGGTGCAGAGCGGGTGGCCGGCGTTCCTCGCTTGGCTGCGAGCGGGGCCCGGGCAGCTGGTCGGCCTTAGCCTCGACTCCAGCCATGATTACCGTGCGGCGGTCTATGCCGCCCCCACCTTCCTGCTGACCGGAAACGAGGCGCAGGGCATGCCTGCCGACTATGCCGACGCGTGCGATCTGCTGGTCAGGATACCGATGCTGGGCAAGGCGGACAGCCTGAACGCCGCCGTCGCGACCGCGGTGATCGCTTATGAGGTGCTGGCGCAGACCGGGGGCAAGCCGGGCTGACACGTGCCCGAGCTGGAGCGTCGCTGCCCGAAGTTGGCTAAGGTGCCGCGCATGAGCCGTTGCAAGAGACCGACTCCTTTACGACCCGCTACAATGGTGGAGCATCCGGCGCCAACGTTGGCGGCCGCGCGATGTAGTGCGGTAGCTCGCGTGTCGCGGCGATGAACGCGAGGGCAACGAAGCGTTCAGCCGCGCCTCGATAACCCCGGATCCCGAAGGAGATTTGTCATGAAGTTCGCCATCGCCCTCACCGCTCCCGTCGTGCTGATCGCGAGCGCCGCCGTCGCGCAGCAAGCGCCGCTCAGCGCGCACGGCGAGCGTCCCGACTGGCAGCTGACCATCGGTGGCGGTACGATACGCTATGCCGACCACCGCGGTCGCGTCGTTCTTCGCGCTCCAGCGCCGCGCATCGGCTTTGCCGGGGAGCTTTACGTCGCGCGCGGGATGCGGATCAACGTCGTCCACGGGCGATGCACGATCAACGGCGCCGGGCTGGCCTATCCGATGAAAGTTGGCGTGTCGTGGCGTGGCCGGACATTGTGGGGCTGCGGCGGCAGCCCAGTCGATCGTCCGCCGCTCGGCCACGGCCCCGGTGTCGCGGCGCTTGATGGCAGCGCGTGGACCATCGCCAGCGTGGATGGCGCCCCGGCCGCGACCGCGCGACCGACCACGATCCGCTTCGCCAATGGCCGCGTCGAGGGCAATGCCGGGTGCAACAGCTTTGGCGGCACATACGAGCAGCGCGGTGCAGTGCTCGACGCGGGGCAGATCATATCGACCAAGATGGCATGTCCTGGACCGGGCATGGAGATCGAGCGCAAGGTGTTCGGCATTTTGGAGGGACCGTCGCAACTGTCCTATCGCGGCAGCGACACGTTGGAGGTCTCGACGGCCGGCAGCAGCATGACGCTCTCGCGCACGCATTGACCGGTTCAAATTGACCGGTACGAGTGGGCATCGGCCGATGCGAGCGCACCGGTCGATGCCCCTCGCCATGCACCGCGCACTATGGCATCGGCGCGAGATGCGTCCCCTGCCCTCATCGCTGGTCGCGATCATGCTCGCGGTCACTGCTCCAGGCCAAGCCTTGGCCAAGGACGCCACGCTGACCGCAAGGACGATCGACGGCGCCGCCTTCTCGCTCGCCGACCAGCGCGACAAGGTGGTGATCGTCAACTTCTGGGCGACGTGGTGCGTGCCGTGCCGCGTGGAAATGCCCGCGCTCGATGCGTATTTCCGCCGTCACCGCGCTGACGGATTGGCGATGATCGCGATCTCGGTCGATGCGGGCGCTTCGGCGGGCAAGCTGGCCAAGGCGACGCGCGGGTTCGCGTTTCCGGTCGCCTCGCTCGACGACACGCACATCGCGAGATCGGCACTTCCCGCGGCGCTTCCGGCCACCCGCATCTATGGCCGCGACGGTACGCTGCGTTTCGACTCGGTGATCCGCGCGACCCCGCCGCTCGACGAAGCGACGATCGCGCGGATCGTGGGGCCGCTCCTCGCCGAAGCGACCCGGCCGACCCGATAGGCGTCAGAGCCGCAGCTGCAACCCGGTCGACAGCGTGTAGCGCGGCGCCAGCTGGTAACCGTTCACACGCTGGTAAAGCGGAAGCTGGACATAACCGAACGCCGATACCCGCCTGCCCAGGCTGGCGACGAGCCCGGGCGATACATAGACCTGTTCCCCGCCGCTATTGGCGCGGTCCGAATTCAGCCCACTATCCTTCGCGCTGGCGTGAAATCCGATCTCGAGCTGCGGAGTGATGCCGCGCCACTGCGTGTAATGCAGCCCGGCCGAGACCTGGCCCACCGCACCCGGCTTGTACAAATCGCGGCTGTCGAGCGGAAGCTGGCCTTGCGCCTGGAGGATATAGTCGAGCGTCTTCGTCAGTTTGCCGAACATGTAATAACCAAGCGTCGCCTGGAACACGCCTGTGCCCGACTGCAGCCCGCGATCGACGAATTCTCCCTTGGCCGGCCCGGCGCGGAAGGTCTGATGGAAGGCGCCGGTGGGCACGATAAACCCGACCTGTAGCCCGGTGACGCAGCCCTTGGTCTTCAACCCTTGCCATCGCGCGGTGATCCGCACGTCGCCAAGGCCCTCGGTGCGCGAGAAGCTCTCGCCCGTGTCGCCCTCCGCCACCGTGCCGTGGGGACGGGAGGTGAATGGCACCGCGACATCGACGCCCCAATCCGAATCGAACTGCCGGTCGAGCGTGGCGGTGACGTAATGGTTTTCGGTATAGCGCTCGATCTCGCGATCGGCGGGCAGCGCCTGTTCGGCGTCGCTCACCGTGCGATGCTCGGTGCGCAGCTGGGTCTGGGGAACGTAGTCGTAGCGCAGCCCGGCGGTGGTGCCGGGTTGCGCGACCAAGCCCTGGCTCAGCCAATCGGAAGTAAGCGTGCAGCCGCAACTGGCGCAGGCGAAGGCGGGCGTGGCGGCAACGGCGCCGATTAGCGCGGCCGCAATGGATAGGGTCTTCATGATCGTAGATATCTTTCGTGGAGCGATGTCGGCGCGCCGACATCGCGACTGCGCGCACGCATTCACTGCGCGCGACGCCAAACAAAGGTGGAACGGTTCAGCGCGTCCGGGGCGGAGCGCGAGACGGCGGACGTGGTGCCGCGATTCGCAGCGGTGCCGCACTGATCGCAAAGCGCAGCGCAATCGCCATGGCGGCGGCAACGGCGATGACGAGCAAGGCGATGTCCGCCCCACCCAGCGACGGGAGCGTCAGCCCCGCCCCGCTGCACGGCATGTCGTGGCCGCTCGACCTGCCTTTGCCGTCGCGCGCCATGCCGGGCATAGCCATCGTCATGCTGTCCGGGCCGTAACCAGAGCACAGGACGATCCGCATCGCGCTGCCCTGCCCCATCGTCATGAACCCCGCGGGCAGCACGGCGCGCATGCACAAGGCGAGCGCGATCAGTGCGAAGGCGCACGCACGGTGGCGGAAAAGGAGGCGACGAAGGTTTGCCACACGGCGGCGGTTACGATGGCCGGACGGCTGTGTCACGGGCTAGCTGGAGCTTGTCGGTTCCAATTGATTGCCGCCTATTCCACCACTTCGCCCAGATCTTCGATCAGGGTCGGCGCGTCGCCGTATCGCGCCAGTGCCTCGACCGGCGGTATCTCTTCGATTTCGCGGGCGCCGCGCTCGATGTTGAGGCTTTCAAACTTGCGCGCGGTGACCAATGCCCTGGTCTCGAAGCTTGAGACGAAGGCATTGTAATTGTTGACCGCGCTGGTCAGGCCGCCGCCTACCTTCTTCAGGTCCCCGGCCGCCTTGGCAAGGCGATCGTACAGTTCCTTGCCAAGCTCGCCGATCTGCCGCGCCTCTTTCGCGAGCCGCTCCTGACGCCATACCGCCGCAACGGTGCGGGCGATGGCGATGAGGTTTGTGGGGGTCGCAAGCAGCACGCGCTTCTCGAACGCGAAATCCCACAGTGTCGGGTCGTTCTCCAGCGCGGCGGAAAGAAAATGTTCGCCGGGCACGAACATGATGACGTAATCGGGCGCGTCGGCGAACTGGTTCCAATAGGCCTTGTTGCCGAGCCCGTTGACGTGCGCTCGCATCGCGGCGGCATGGACCGCGAGGCCGCGCGCGCGCTCCTCTTCATCGACCGCGCCGAATGCGTCCTGATAGGCGTTCAGCGAAACCTTGGCGTCGATCACCAGGCTGCGCCCGCCGGGAACGCGGATGATCGCGTCGGGGCGCAGGCGACCCCCCTCCTCATGCGCGACCGAAACCTCAGTCTCGAAATCAGTATGTTCAGCCAAGCCACAGGTTTCCAGGACATTCTTGAGCTGCTGCTCGCCCCAGCGCCCGCGCGATTTGGGCGCGTTGCGCAGGCTGTTGACGAGCTTGGCGGCCTCGCTCGATACTTTCTCCTGGCCGATGCGCATCGCCTCGATCTGGCCCTTCAATTCGCTGAACGCGCCCTTGCGCTCGGTCTCGACCTTGGTGACGGTTTCCTCGTATTTCGACAGGCGATCGCTGACCGGCTGGAGCATCGATTTGAGGCTCTGCCCCGCCGTTTCCTCGGCCTGACGGAAGCGTTCGTCCGCACGCTTGAGGAAACTCTCCTGTGCCGCGCCCAGCGCCTTTGTCGATAGCTCGGCGAATTGCGCGGTCATCACGTCCTTGGCTTCGCGCAACTCGGTCAGCCGAGTCTCGAACCCCGAGGCGTGCGTGCGCAGCTCGATATTCTCCAGCCGGGCAAGATCGCGGTCCTCGCGGAGCGTAACCAGCTCCTCGCGCAGCGCATCCGCCGCGCTCGCGCGCTCCTCGGCGCCGGCAAGCTCGACGATCGCGCGCTTGAACTCCTCGCCGCGCGCGTCTCGCTCGGCACGCGCTTGCGCCGTGCCGCGGATGCCGAGCACCCAGCCGAGCCCGAGCCCGCCGAGCAACGCGACTACCACCACCAATGCCGTCACCAGACCGGTCATGGCCCGTTATCCCCCCAGAACATTGGGCGAACTTACTAATAGCAGAGACGATTTTGGCAATGCAGCTTGCGACGAGACGCCGCTGGGCTAGGGTCGCCGCCATGCAGTCCGATATCGCGATCTCGCGCGCCGCCACCTTGCGACCGATCGGGGAGGTCGCCGCGAAGGCTGGCATCCCACCCGAGGCAATCGAGCCTTACGGGCATTTCAAGGCCAAGATCGACCTTGCGAGGGTGCCGGCGACGGGCAGCCAGGGCAAGCTGATCCTCGTCACCGCGATCAGCCCCACCGCCGCCGGCGAAGGCAAGTCGACCACTTCGGTGGGACTGGCCGATGCGCTCAACCGAATCGGGAAGCGTACGATGCTGGCGCTACGCGAGCCGAGCCTCGGCCCCTGTTTCGGCACCAAGGGCGGCGCGACCGGCGGCGGCTATGCGCAAGTGGTGCCGATGGAGGACATCAACCTCCATTTCACCGGCGATTTTCATGCCATCACCTCGGCGCACAACCTGCTCGCGGCGATGATCGACAACCACGTCCATTGGGGCAATGCGCTCGATATCGACGTGCGGCGGATCGTATGGCGGCGCGTGCTCGACATGAACGACCGGGCGCTCCGCGACATCGCGCAGTCGCTGGGCGGACCGGCCAACGGCTTTCCGCGCGAGAGCGGGTTCGACATCACCGTCGCCAGCGAGGTGATGGCGATCCTGTGCCTCGCCACAAGTGTCGAGGATCTGGAGGCACGGCTCGGACGGATCGTCGTTGCGTATACGCGAGAGAAAAAACCAATCACCGCCAAAGACTTGAAGGCGGATGGCGCCATGGCTGTGCTGCTCGGGCAAGCAATCAAGCCCAACCTCGTTCAGACCCTTGAGGGCAATCCCGCGCTGATCCACGGCGGGCCATTCGCCAATATCGCGCACGGCTGCAACTCGGTGATCGCGACGCGTACCGCGCTCGCGCTGGCGGATTACGTGGTGACCGAGGCGGGGTTCGGCGCGGATTTGGGCGCGGAGAAATTCTTCGACATCAAGTGCCGGCAGTCGGGATTGCGGCCGAGCGCGGCGGTGATCGTCGCAACGGTACGCGCGCTGAAAATGAACGGTGGGGTGGCGAAGGGCGATCTCGGCGCGCCTGACGCGGCGGCGGTTCGGCGCGGCGGGGTGAACCTGGCGCGACATATCGAAAATGTCCGCGCGTTCGGCGTGCCGGTGGTGGTGGCGATCAACCGCTTCGATCGCGATACCGCCGAGGAGTTCGAGGTGATCCGGGAGATTGTCGGGAGCCAGGGCTGCGAGGCGGTGCTGTGCACGCATTGGGCCGATGGCGGCGCCGGGGCGGAGGCGCTGGCGGAGAAGGTCGCGGCGCTATGCGACCACGGCGCCGCGCAGTTCGCGCCGCTCTATGACGACGCATTGCCGCTGTTCGACAAGATCAGCACCGTCGCGACGCGCATCTACCGCGCCGAGGAGGCGATCGCCGAACCATCGGTGCTGGCGCAGCTCAGCCGCTGGGAGGAAGCCGGGTTCGGCCACCTGCCGGTATGCATGGCGAAGACGCAGTACAGCTTCTCGACCGACCCGGCAAAGCTCGGCGCGCCGACTGGACATGTGGTCGACGTGCGCGAAGTGCGGCTAAGCGCGGGCGCGGGGTTCGTGGTGGCGATCTGCGGGGAGATCATGACGATGCCGGGGCTGCCGCGTGTGCCGGCGGCGGAGGGGATACGGTTCGTGGATGGTATGATCGAGGGGTTGTTTTAACCTTTCCAATCCCCCGTAAGCGTCCCCGTAAGCGTCAAGATCAAGCCGCCTTGCGCAGCTTCGCCAGTTTCTTGAGCAACATGTCCCGTTTCAGCTTCGAGATGTGGTCGGTGAACAGCACGCCGTTCAAATGGTCGATCTCGTGCTGGATGCAGGTCGAGAGCAGGCCGTCCATATCCTCCTCGTGCGCGTTGCCCGTTTCGTCCAGCCACTTCACGCGGCAGCGCACGGGTCGCTCGACCTCGGCATATTGATCGGGGATCGACAGGCAGCCCTCGTTATAGACGGCAAGCTCGTCGCTTACGCTGATCAGCTCGGGATTGACGAAGGCGCGCGGGGATCGGAGCGGCTTGGCGTCCTCTTCTTCGCTCTCCGGCTCCTGCAGGTCGATCACGACGATGCGACGCTCGATCCCGACCTGAGTCGCGGCGAGGCCGATGCCGCGCGCGTCGTACATCGTGTCGAACATGTCGGCGATGGTCGCGCGCACGCCGTCATCGACCTTGTCGACCGGCTCGGCGACGGCACGCAGGCCGGGATGAGGGACTTCGAGAATTTCAAGCAATGCCATGGAGGCGAGCTAGGAAGGGCGTAGCGCCGCGTCAAGCCGACCGACGGGAAAGCTGTCGGCCACAGGCCTCGGCTCTCGCGGGAAGGACGCTAAGCGGGCTGCCGCACGATGACGCTATGCGACCGGGCGTCGCGCTCTCAGGGCCTGGGCGAGCGTGCCCTCGTCGAGATAGTCGAGTTCGCCGCCCACCGGTAGGCCGTGCGCGAGCTGGGTCACCCGGATCGGGAAGCGCTCGATCCGCTCGGCGATGTAGTGCGCTGTGGTCTGCCCCTCGAGGGTCGCGTTCATGGCCAGTACCACCTCGTCGATCCCGCCGGCGGCGATGCGACGAAGCAGCGAATCGACTGCCAGGTCCTCGGGTCGCACGCCTTCTAGCGCGGATAGCCGCCCTCCCAGGACATGAAACCGCCCTGGAAACAAGCGCGACCGATCGAGTGCCCAGAGATCGGCGACTTCCTCCACGACGCAGAGCGAACGCTGGTCGCGACGCGGATCGGTGCACACGCCGCATGGATCGACCGTATCGACATTGCCGCAAATCGAACAGGTTGCGAGGTTTTGTTCCACCGCTTCCAGAGCCGATAGCAACGGCGCCAGTGCGGTTTCGCGCTTTTTCAGCAGGTGCAGCACCGCGCGTCGTGCCGATCGCGGTCCCAGACCGGGCAGCCGCGACAGGGCTTGGGTGAGCGCTTCGATCTCGGGCGAGGCCATTGGAACAGATAGGGGCTTGCGCTGCCCTCCGGCAAGCGGCGATGGAGTGGCATGCGGCCAGGGCTTGTTTTATGCGAATAGTTTTCATGGGAACGCCGGACTTTTCGGCCGATATTCTCTCGACTTTGGCCGAAGCGGGGCATGA
>JBDSKT010000124.1:0-7190 GCA_039916765.1 Sphingomonas sp. | reverse complement strand
TAATCGTCCAGCGAGCGCGATGCGGCGCCGCCGGTCAAGGGCATAAGCCAGCCGCACTCCAACCTGGGATCCGCCGAGCTGGCCCCCGACCACGCCGTTCGAGACTCCACTGCCGCTGCGAGCGAGTAGCCAGAAGCTGCCCGACAAGCGAGAATGCAGTTCTCTACCATGCGTAACAATATGGGGCAGCGCGGGAACCAGACCGGGCATTTCGCTCGATCGGCCCGCCGCATCCGCCTGTGCCGCGGCGTCGGTCTGTGCCGCGACGAGCGGCATCGGCACGATTAGCGCCGGTTGATCGCCGCCATATCCAGGCGACGACAAACGTCTCGACGGCAGGCCAATCGCGATGAACGGCGACCTGATGACGGTCGGCGGCCTGGGTTTTCTCTGCGCAACCTCGGCCTGCGCGGCCGGCACAACAGCATGAATGAAACCGGGAAGCGAATCGATGCGCGGCCATAGCGAGATGATACGCCCGCCGGTCCACGCGCATATCACCATTAGCAGAAACCTCAGGGGCCGCCCCCGCCCGTTCAAGCCGTATCCGATCGCTGTGCCGGGATGACCGGGCCCGGCTCAGCAAGGTCTTGAGGGAAAATGCGCGCGGTCTTTTCCCACACTGCCGCCGCGCCGCGGAGCATGGCGATATAACGAACGAACGCCCGCCGCGCGGCGAGTAGGGCAATGATGTTGCCCACGAACGCGCGCGGGACCGAGCGCAGCGCCTCGGCCGTGCCGTATGATCGCCCGGTAAAAAATGCACGCGACGCCAACCGCCAAAGCAGCAGTAGGCCGTTGATGCGCAACAACAGCACCAGCGGCCAAGCGATGGGTACTCTCTCAACCCCAGACAGCGCATGCATACCAAACGAAAGCGCCCAGAGCACCAAGGCGGCATAGGCCGCGACCAGTACAATGACCGCGATTGGTGCGCGCCGGTCGCGCATCCGCATCCAGTGGTCGCGCCAATCGAGCGCACGGCTCCAGCCGATACGGTCCCAGCCAGCAAGCGCGATGCCCGCCATCCAGCGTGCCTTTTGCCGTACGGCCGCGTCGATCGTGTCGGGAAAGTGCGCGCGTACTGCGATCAGCGGCCCACCTGCCACGGTACGAACGCGCGCCAACGCGCCCTGCCCGCCCATGGCCGCGATCGTCAGTCCCATCTCGTAATCCTCGACCAAGCTTGCCGCATCGAAAGGCTGCCCGCCTCGCGCCGCCGCGAGCGAGTCGATCGCATCGCGGCGAATCGCGCAGCCGGTACCGGCGAGCGGCAGGCCGGCACCGAGCGCCTGTCTTACGACGAGCTGCTTGGCGTGAGCCTCGGCGAATTCGTCAAGATAATGGCCGGAGACCATTGGTGATCCGGCGCAGGATAGCGGAATGACCGGAAGCTGGACCACGGCATAGCGATCGAGCCAAGCATCGAACACGCGCAATTCGGCCGGATCGACCATGTCCTCGGCGTCATGGATGACGATCGCCGCCGCACGCGGCGCACCTTGCGCTTCGCTTCGTAAAAGCGCGTGCCACACCGCGTTGAGACATGCCGCCTTGGTCGTCGGACCATCATCGCCGCCGATGACCATATGAACACGCGAATCAAGGACGGCGACGGACGCGACCGCGTCGATCGTATCCCGGTCATTGGGGTATACGCCGACATGAAGCCGGTAGTCGGGATAATCGAACCGCGCGAGCGCGGCGCGGAGCATCGCGCCGATCACCGCTGATTCGTCCCACGCTGCGACGAACACGGCCAGATGGCGCGGTACGTCCGAGGCGGGCAACGCGTCGAGCGTCGTGGCATCGGTAAGCGCCCGCACTATCCACGCCCGGAACCGCACCCACAGAAAAACCAGATCGACCGCAAGATCGTCCAGTCCCCCGATAAGGAACCCGGCGCCGGCGAACAGCATTGCTTCGCGCGCGCCCCAATCAAGCGCCATCGACAAACCAAGAATCACCGGCATCGACTCCCCCCATCGACTCCGCGCAACTTTCCGGACCTGGAACGATCACGCAAGGCTAAGACTCGGGAATACAGTCCGTTTCGGGTATTGTTCTGCTCCCGACTGGCATTTCGGCGCGCCGAAATGGGCGCTGGACGCGCTTGCGGGAGCGTCATAGCCTACCGCGCATCGACCCGGGGGAGTGTGTGATGAAGCTCGCTGTTCGTCTTGCGCTGCTCGCTCTTGCCATCGCACCCGTCGCGGCGCTTGGCGACAACAGCCCGCAGGTCGTGATGGCGACGCCGGGGATCGGCGACGGCGCTATCGAGCGTTTCACTGTGCGTTTCAATCAGCCGATGGCGGCACTCGGCGATCCACGTGCCGCCTCGCCGTTCGACGTCACTTGTGCGATCGCCGGCGAGGGCCGTTGGGTCGATCAGCAGACCTTTGTCTATGCGTTTGAGCACGGTCTGCCCGGCGGCACCGAGTGCACCATCAAGCTGCGTAGCGGGCTGAAGAGCGCCTCCGGCTATGCGGTCGGTGGCCAGCAACAGTTCAAGGTCGATGCCGGCGGACCTGTTGCGCGGGCAGTATTGCCGGCGAAATATGACGGCGAGATCGAGGAGGACCAGGTGTTCCTCGTTGCCGCCAACCTGCCCGCGACACGACAGTCCGTCGCTGCAAACGCCTACTGCGCGGTCGATGGAATCGGCGAGAAAATCCCGGTCGATGTCCTCGCCGCCGACCTGCCGGTCAAGCTGCTTCGCCAGCTCAATCCCAACGACAATTGGAACGCACGCAACTTCCTTGAGCAAGCCGGATTGCCCGCCACGGTCCCGGTCGCGGCGGCGGACCAGCTCAAGGCTTTTGCCGGCGTGACCGCGCTCCGTTGCCGCCGTCCGCTGCCGCCTGGGCGCGACATGGCGTTGGTGTGGGGCGCGGGGATCGCAGGTGCCGGCGGCAAGATGGCCGGGGCTGACCAGCGCTTCGATTACAAGGTACGCAAGCCATTCGCGGCACGATTCGAATGCAGCCGGGTCAACGCTCAGGCCGGGTGTTCGCCAGTCGAGGAGGCATGGGTACGCCTTTCGGCGCCGATTGCGATGGCGGACGCGCGGCAGGTGCGTATCACCACCTCCGACGGCAAGATGATCGCCCCCGTGTTCGATGACGCGACCAAGGGCGACGCGAGGCAAAAGGCGACAATCAGCGATCTTAAATTCGCTGCGCCGCTGCCCTCCGCAACCGTGGCAAAGGTTACGCTGCCGGCGGGGTTGAAGGATGAGAGCGGCCGCGCACTATCGAATGCGGAGCGCTTCCCGCTCGAAGTGCGGTTCGACGAGGCGCCGCCGCTGATCAAGTTCGCAGCCGGGTTCGGCATCCTGGAATCGACCGAGGGCGGCGTCCTGCCGGTAACGGTGCGTAACGTCGAGCCCGCGCTACAGGGGCGCAACACGAGCTTGGCCGGGCAATCGCTGAAGGTCGATGCGTCGGACGGCGAGATCGCAAAATGGCTGCGCACGGTCGATGCCGCCGACAAATATGACAGCCATCAGGAGCAGTTGGGCAAGGATAAGGTTACGGTCAACGACACCGGGTCGCGCCCGATCCTGTCGCCCGGACAAGGCGCCGGGCTGACGCTCGGCCTGCCCGGCAAGGGCAAGGATTTCGAGGTGGTCGGCGTGCCGCTGGCCAAGCCCGGTTTCTATGTCGTCGAATTCGCCAGCCCGGTGCTCGGTCAGGCCCTGCTCGGCCGCAACGCGCCGCGCTACGTCGCGTCCGCCGCGCTTGTCACCAACATGGCGGTGCATTTCAAATGGGGGCGCGAGCGCAGCCTTGCCTGGGTGACGCAGCTCGACACCGGCAAGCCCGTGGCCGGCGCGTCGGTCCGCATCACCGATAGCTGCACCGGCAAGCAACTCGCACACGGCACGACCGACGGATCAGGCGGCGTCATGGTGCCGCCGGGGCTGCCGACACCCGAGGCCGATGGCAGCTGCGACAGCGAGGACGGCGCGCACCCGCTGATGATCTCGGCCCGTGCAGCAGGCGACATGAGCTTCACGCTCACCGCATGGGGCGAGGGCATTCGGCCGTACGATTTCGACCTGCCTTATGGCTATCAGGTGAAAGACGATATCCTCCACACCGTCTTCGACCGGGCGCTCGTCCGCCAGGGCGAGACGATCCACATGAAACATATCCTGCGCCGGCCGCTGGGCGACGGGTTCGGCATGGCCCCCGCGCTTTCCGGAATACTGCGCCTGTCGCACCGGGGGTCGGACACGCAGTTCGATCTGCCGCTGTCGATCGATGCCAATGGCGTGGGGGAAACGAGCTGGACCGCGCCGCAAGGCGCGCCGATGGGCGATTACGATTTGAACGTCATCATCAAGGTGGGTGGGGACGACAAGACGATCTACACCGGACAATCGTTCAAGATCGACGAATATAAATTGCCGACCATGCGGGCGACGGTGACGGGTCCCAAGGATGCGGCGGTCCGGCCAAGCTCGCTGCCGCTCGACTTATTCGTCGGATATCTCTCGGGCGGCGGAGCGTCGAACCTGCCGGTCGGTGTTCGCATCGGCTATTTCGCGCACGGCGCCACGCCCGAAGGCTATGAGGGGTATAGCTTCGGCGGCAAGGACCTGATCGAGGGAGTCAAGCCACTAAACGGCGAGGGAGAGGAGGAGCAAACTCCGCTCCCGCCGACCCAAACCTTGCCGCTGACGCTCGGCGGCGACGGCACCGCGCGCACATCGATCGACATACCCGCCGGACTCGACGGGGCGACCGACATGCAGGTCGAGATGGATTATGACGACGCCAACGGCCAGACGCTGACCGCCACCCGCACCATCCCGTTGTTTCCATCCGCCGTGCAGCTCGGCATCAAGACCGACGGCTGGATGATGAAGCAGGATGATCTGCGGCTGCGCTTCGTCGCGCTCGACACCTCAGGCAAGCCGATCGCGAACCAGAAAATGTCGGTCGCGCTTTACAGCCGCCAGATCCTAACCGCGCGACGGCGGCTGATCGGCGGCTTTTACGCGTACGACAATCAGATGAAGACGGCAAAACTGGTCGCACACTGCTCGGCGACGACCGATGCCCAAGGAACGGCGCAATGCGCGATCGATCCCGGTGTGTCCGGCGAAGTCTATGCCGTCGCCACCACGGCGGACGCCAATGGCAATATCGCGCGCGCGACCACGTCGGTATGGCTCGCCGGCGATGACGCCTGGTGGTTCGGCGGGGACAATGGCGACCGCATGGACGTGGTGCCCGAAAAGACCGCTTATGCCGCCGGCGAGACCGCGCGTTTCCAGGTGCGCATGCCGTTCCGCGAGGCGGCCGCGCTGGTCACGGTCGAGCGCGAGGGCGTGCTGTCGAGCTTCAGCGCGCAACTTTCCGGCACCGATCCGGTGATCGAGGTCAAGATGCCCGGCAGCTATGCTCCGGATGTGTTCGTCTCGGTGATGGCGGTACGCGGGCGCACGCATAGCGGCATGTGGAGTTGGCTGCACGGCATCGCGCAGTCGCTCGGCCTCGTTGCCGCGTCGCCGCCAGAGGGTCAGGAGCCGACCGCGATGGTCGATCTCGCCAAGCCAGCCTATCGGCTCGGCATCGCTAAGGTGAAAGTCGGGTGGGAGGCGCACCAGCTACAGGTCGCCGTCAAGGCCGACCGCGCCAAATATGCCGTGCGCGACATCGCGCAGGTCGATCTCCAAGTCAGGACTCCGGACGGCAGGCCGGCACGGTCGGCCGATGTGGCGTTTGCCGCGGTCGATCAGGCCCTGCTCCAACTCGCGCCCAACGATTCATGGGATGTGCTGACCGCGATGATGGGCGAACGGCCGCTCTCGGTGCTTACCTCGACCGCGCAGATGCAGGTCGTCGGCAAGCGCCATTATGGCCGCAAGGCAGTCGAAGCAGGTGGTGGAGGCGGGGGCGATGCGTCGGGGCTCAACCGCGAGAATTTCCAGCCGGTACTATTATGGCAGGGCCATGTCGCGCTCGACACGAAGGGCCATGCGCGGGTCGCCGTACCGCTTAGCGACTCGCTATCCTCGTTCAAGCTTGTCGCGATCGCCACCAACGGCGCGCAACAGTTCGGCACCGGCACGACCGATGTGCGCACCGCGCAGGACTTGTCGATCTTCGCCGGCATCCCGCCGCTGGTACGGACCGGCGATTATTATGCCGCGGCCTTCACGCTGCGCAACGGGTCAGCCAAGCCAATGACCGTCACCGCGACGGTCGATCTGACGCCACGGATCGCGATCGGACATCCTTTGACGGTCACGATACCGGCAGGGGGTGCGGTGCCGGTCGGCTGGAACCTGACCGCCCCGAAGGACGGCGGCAAACTCGCCTGGCACGTCAGCGCCCATGCGCCGGACGGCAAGGCAGTGGATCAACTGACGGTCAGCCAGACCATCATTCCGGCCGTTCCGGTTGAAACATGGGCGGCAACACTGGCGCATGTCGGCCCGGCGACGTCGATCGCGATCCAGCCGCCGGCGGGCGCGCTGCCCGGCCGCGGTATGGTGGATATCAAGCTCGACGACAGCCTCGCGCCGCCGCTCGCCGGGGTGCGAGCGTACATGACCGCCTATCCGTACGATTGCTTCGAGCAGCGCCTCAGTCGAATCGTCGCCTTGGGCGATACCGGCGGGTGGACGCGGCTGGCAGGGGAATTTCCGACCTATCAGGCGCCCGACGGGCTGCTGCGCTATTGGCCGTCGGACAGCCTCAACGGCTCGGAAGCGCTAACTGCCTATGTCCTCTCGCTGACCGCCGATGCCGGGCTGCCGATCCCGGACGCGGCCAAGACGAGGATGATCCAGGGGCTGAAAGATGTGCTCGACGGGCGCGTGCGGCACGAGGATTATGGCGACGTCCGCCTTCAACGCCTCGCCGCCCTGTCCGCGCTGGCACGCGCGGGCGCGGCGACGCCGGCGATGCTTGGGCAGATCGGCATGGCGGCGGGAGAGATGCCTACTTCAAGCCTTGCCGATTACATGGTCGCGCTCGACCATATCCCCGGCCTAGCCAACGCCCCCGCGCTCAAGGCAAATGCCGAGAAGGTTCTGCGCACGCGGCTGGTGTATGAGGGCACGCGGCTCGATCTGTCGGACCAGTCGAGCTCCGCGTGGTGGCTGATGTCGTCGAGCGACGAAGCTTCGATCAAGGCGCTGATCGCGACGCTCGGCCGACCCGGCTGGCAGGACG
>JBDSKT010000123.1:0-7987 GCA_039916765.1 Sphingomonas sp. | reverse complement strand
TTCTGCGCGGCGGTGGTGCCCATCTTCACGAGGCTCCACGAACGCAGGATGAATTCCTGGATCGAGGCGCGGATCCACCACATCGCATAGGTGGCGAGGCGGAAGCCGCGATCGGCCTCGAACTTCTTCACGCCCTGCATCAGGCCGATATTGCCCTCGCTGATCAATTCGCTAACCGGCAAGCCATAACCGCGATAGCCCATCGCGATCTTGGCGACGAGCCGCAGGTGCGACGTCACAAGCTGAGCGGCGGCATCGGTATCGCCGTGCTCCTCGAACCTCTTGGCGAGCATATATTCCTGCTCAGGCGAGAGGATCGGAAATTTCTTGATCTCAGCCAGATAGCGGTTGAGGCTTTGCTCGCCGCCGAGCGCAGGGATCGTCGCGGGGACGTTGCTGCGGTTTGCCATGATCGGTTTCTCCTTCCCTTCGACGGGCGTCCCTGCTCCGAGGCGACACCCGCTCGTTTATCTATACGTCGAGTCTACTGAACAGTTCCTGCATGTCCGCAGGCATTTCACTATCGAACGACAAAGCGTTGCTTTTCACCGGATGGATGAACCCGAGCCGGGCGGCGTGCAAGGCCTGCCGACGGAAACCCAGGGTTTCGAGTATCGCCCGGTGGGCCGGTTTTGTTCTACCGTAAACCGGATCACCGAGCAAGGGGTGGCCGAGCGATGCCATGTGGACGCGCACCTGATGCGTCCGCCCAGTTTCGAGCCGGCATTCGACGAGCGCGGCGTCCCGAAGTTGGCGAAGTTGCCGCCAATGCGTCACCGCGCGCTTGCCGGTCGGGACGATCGCGATCTTCTTACGGTTCTGCGGACTGCGCGCGAGGGGCGCATCGACCGTGCCGGATGTTGACACGGGTCGGCCCGAAACGATCGCGTTGTAGCGCCGATCGATCGAATGATCGGCGAATTGCTTCGCCAAACCGACATGCGCGCGGTCGGTCTTGGCCGCGACCATCAGGCCAGAGGTGTCCTTGTCGATGCGGTGGACGATACCCGGCCGGGCTACACCGCCGATCCCGGAGAGCGAACCGCCGCAATGGTGGAGCAGCGCGTTGACCAGCGTGCCATCGAGATTGCCCGCTGCGGGATGGACGACCAGCCCGGCCTGCTTGTCGATGACGATCAGGTGCTCGTCCTCGAACACCACGACGAGCGGAATGTCCTGCGCCTCGTTATGCGCGACCGAGGGAAGGGGCACCGTGACCGTGAACGTATCGCCCGCATTGGCCTTGCGTGACGGATCGCGCGCCAATGCCCCACCGGCACTCGCGACCGCGCCCGCCGCGATCAAAACCTTGAGGCGCTCGCGCGACAAGGTCGGCACCGCATCGGCCAGCGCACGGTCCAGCCGCCACCCGTCCGAGCCTTGCGGGATCACCGCGTCAAAGATGGAAACCCCCCGGTCCATGTTCCCCGAATCTGGGCACGATGTTGGAGATTTCAAGCGCGATCGCGACGAGGATGGATCCGAGGGGCGTCGGCTGCCTCCGGTCGCATCCGGCGGAAAAAGCCGATCCGTCGCGACGCGACGCTCCGTCGTCAAAGGCTCGCCACGGTCGGTTTGACCTTGCCGTGTGGCAGGCGGCATGACGCCGCCTTGCGCGAGCGCCGCCGCTTCGCCAGAAGGCGACATCATTCCTGCCGGAGCATCCCGTTCATGACCATCAGTCCGGTCGATTTCGCCAGCCTGCTCTGTTCGCGGCTGTGTCACGACCTGCTCAGCCCGGTGGGCGCGCTCAACAACGGGCTCGAACTGCTTGCCGACGAGCATGATCCGGAGATGAGACAGCGCTGTCTCGAACTCCTCAGCGAAAGCGCCAAGGCGTCGGCCAACAAGCTGAAATTCTTCCGGCTGGCGTTCGGCGCAGCGGGCGGTTTCGGCGAAACGATCGACACGCGCGAGGCGCGCGCCGCGATCGAAGGGTTGTTCGGCGAGAACCACCGCGTCAAGCTGGGTTGGTTGATCGAGGACGCGACGTTGCCCAAGAATGCCGTCAAGGTGCTGCTCAACCTGGCGCTGATCGCCGGCGACGCCTTGGTGCGCGGCGGCCAGCTCGATGTCGGCGCCGAGGCTCATGACGGGCAGGTCGAGATCGTAGTGCGCGCGGACGGCCCGCGGATCGTGCTGGACCAGGAATTGCGTAATGCGCTGCTCGGCGAAACCGGCGACGCGGTCGTCACGCCGCGTGCAGCCGCCGCCTTCCTCGTTCAGGCATTGGTGAGCGAAGGTGGCGGCGCGGTTCGGGTGTCCGATCCCGCAGACCCCGTCCTGTTGTTTGGCGCCGCTTTTTCAGGCGGTTAAACGCGGTATTAACCGTTATTGTCCAAGGTCTCCCGCGACCGACGCACCGGGGGCTCATGGACGATCTGCTTCAGGAATTCATTGCCGAAACGCGCGAGACGCTCGAGGCGCTCTCGGGCGAGATCGTCGCGTGGGAGGCAAATCCCGGCGACGGCGAGCGGCTCGATGCGATCTTCCGATTCGTCCACACCGTGAAGGGAAGCTGCGGCTTTCTCGATCTGCCGCGTCTCTCTCGCCTTAGCCACGCGGCCGAGGACGTTCTCGCGGCGGTGCGCGACGGCAGCCGGTCGCCGGATACGGCGCTGGTCAATGCCGTGCTCGCCGTGGTCGACCGCATCGGCGAACTCGTCGAGGCGATCGACGCCGGCGCCGCGCTGGACGATTCGAGCGAGGACCTGCTGATCGCAGCACTCGCCGAAGGATCGAGTTCGGCTTGCGCCGGCACGCCGCAGGCGCTGGTACAGCGCAACCCGACACGCAGCGTGCGGCTTGCCGTCGATCTGCTCGACCGCATGATGGGCGGCATGTCGGACATGGTGCTGGCCCGCAATGAACTGGCTCGCCGCTTGCGCAACGACCATGCCGATCCGGCGGTCGAGGCCGCGCTCGAGCGCCTTTCCTCGACCGTCGCGGACATGCGCGAGACCGTCACCCGCACGCGAATGCAGAAAATCGACGCGCTGTTTTCCGCCTTGCCGCGCATGGTACGCGACACCGCGGCGGAAGTCGGCAAGTCGGTGACGTTGCAGATCGAGGGCGCGGACGTCGAGCTTGATCGCGAAATGATCGAGACGATGCGCGATCCGCTCGGGCATATCGTACGCAACTCGATCGACCATGGCATCGAAGCCCCTGGCGCACGCCGGGCGGCGGGCAAGAGCGAGAATGGTAAGCTTGTTATTTCGGCCCGGCAGTCGGGCAACCAGATCATCATCGAGATCGCCGACGACGGGCAGGGCATCGATGTCGATCGGCTGATGGCCAAGGCCATGGCGGCGGGCGTCCGGCCCGACGCGGAACTGCGCGGATTGAGTAACCAGGCCAAACTGGATCTGATCTTCGAGCCCGGCTTGACGACCAAGGAGGTCGCGACCGCGATTTCCGGGCGGGGCGTGGGAATGGACGTGGTGCGTGCCAATGTCGAACAGATCGGCGGGCGGATCCAGCTGTTCAACAACCCCGGCAAGGGCCTGCGTATCGCCATCCACGTCCCGCTGACGCTGTCGATCATCTCGACGATCGGCGTCGGAGTGGGCGACCAGCGCTTCGCGCTGCCACGCCAGGCGATCGAGGAGATCGTTCGCGTGGGCGGCGCCTCCGGAGATGGAGCGATCCGCATCGACATGCTGGGCGGCACGGCGACGGCGACGGTGCGCGATCGGCGCATGCCGCTGGTCGATCTCGGAGTGACGCTCGGCTTCGCGCGCGATCCGCAGGCCGCGACGATGCTGGCGATCGTCGGGATTCCCGGCGGAAGTTATGCGCTCGCGGTAGACGATGTGCTCGACAGCGAAGAACTTGTGATCAAGCCGGCGGCACCCGCGGTAATGGCGAGCGGCATCTATGCCGGCCAGACCCTGCCCGACAGTGGCTTACCGATGCTGCTGATCGATTGCGCCGGCGTCGCGGCGGCGGCCGGACTGGTGTTCGGACGCGAAGTGAAATCGGACGACGAGGCGATCGGGGATGTCGCAGAGACCGTTTCGGCGTTGATGTTCCAGGACCTGGACGGGATGCGCCGGCTGGTTCCGCTGGCTGTGGTCGACCGGATCGAACTGGTCGCGCCCGATGCGATCCGCTTCTCCGCCGGTCGGCTACGACTGTCGGTCGACGGCGGGATCGTTCCGCTGATCGCGATGGGCAGTTTCGCCGATCGCGATTCGATCGCCGTGATGCGATTGCGCGACGGCAGCAGCGAGGTCGGCTATGCGATCGGCGAAGCGCACGACATCGTCGCGTTGCCCGACACCGTGGTTCCCGCGACCGAGGCAGGCCCCGTAGCCGGCGTCGTCGCGCTCGACGGCGAGCAGATCGAACTTCTCGACGTCCACTGGCTATTCGCGACTCACGGCGCGGACGTCGTACCTGGCGAGCCACCGGTCTGCCTGATCGACGGCGCCGAATCGGCCTGGATGGCGACCTTTCTGAAGCACGTGATCGAAGCGGCCGGCTACCGCGTCGTCACGAAGCTTCAGAAGGGCGAGTCAGCGGCGGTGGTACTCACGATGGACGAGCAGTCTCCGGCTACCGCCGATGCTGCCCCGGTCGTTCGGCTGCGGCGCGAGATGGCGGCGGCAAGCGGCGATACCAGTGTCTACCGTTACGACCGGCCGGGATTGTTCGCCGCGCTGGCTCAATCTGCGAGGGCACGTTGATGGCCAGCCTATTCCTCATCGCTCAGATTGCCGGCCGCGCCGTCGCGATCGAATCGGGGCAGGTCGAATCGGTGGTGGATATCGCCGCCGTGGTGCCCGTGCCCGGCGCGGTGCCGCAGGTTCGGGGGCTCGCTGCGTTGCGCAGCCGGGTCGTAACGGTAATCGACACGCCCGTCGCGCTGGGTCTCGAACCAAGTGACGCGGGGTCGTCACGGGCGGTCATCACCCAGGTGGACGGCCACCATTACGCGATCCTCGTCGATACGCTGGAAGACGTAGCGCCGTTCGACCTGACGCCCTTGTCTCCGGGGGTCGTCCTTGATGCCGGCTGGCGCGGGGCGGGTTGCGGCGTGGTCGAGCGAGACGAGGAATTGATGCTCGCGATCGATCTGCGGGCGCTTATTCCCGGACTTCAGGCCGCAGCCGCGTGAAAAATGAAATTAACGAGACGCTTACGCCTTTGGTGCAAAACAGCACGATGGGCGTAGAACAGGATGTATCGCGATGAAGACGTGCCTCGTGGTCGATGATTCGAAGGTGATCCGCAAGGTCGCGCGACATATCCTGGAAACGTTGAACTTTCAGGTCAGCGAAGCGGGTGACGGGCGCGAAGCGCTCGACAGCTGCCTGGCGTCGGCGCCCGATGTCGTGCTGCTCGACTGGAACATGCCGGTGATGAGCGGCATGGATTTCCTTCGCGCGCTGCGTGACAGCGCGATCGCGACCAAGCCCAAGGTCGTGTTCTGCACCACGGAAAACGGCATGGCCCACATTCGCGCGGCGATCGAAGCGGGGGCTGACGAATATGTCATGAAGCCCTTCGATCGTGAGACGCTGGAGAGCAAGCTTCAGATCGTCGGCATGGCCTGACGGGCCTCGCCATGCATTCCTCATCGCTTCGCATCGCCGACGCTCCTCCACGAGTTCGTGACGTTCCCCGCATCCTTATCGTCGACGATTCGGTCGTTGCGCGCGCGGTGATCGCTCGCGCGGTCGAGGCCACGGGTCGATTCGCCGTCGCCGGCACTGTGCCCAACGCACGGTCCGCGCTCTGCTTTCTCGAAACCCACCGGGTCGACGGCATCATTCTCGACATCCACATGCCCGGCATCGATGGCCTGACCGCGCTGCCTGACCTGATCGCGACCGGGCGCGGTGCGAAGGTGCTGATCGTATCATCGACCTGCGGCGAAGGCGCGCAAGCGACGATCGAGGCGCTGGCGCTCGGCGCGGCCGACACGCTGGAAAAGCCCGGAGCGGGAGGCTTGGCCGGAAACTTTTCCGCCGCCGTCGGCGAGAAGCTGACGCGGCTGTTCGAGGCCGATCCCGTTACATCAGCCGTGGTTACGCCGGTGACCGGGCAGGCCGCCGGAAGTTTCGACATCGTCGGTATCGGCGCATCGACTGGCGGGATCCACGCGTTGAGCCTGTTGCTGCGCGAAATCCCCGCCGGTTTTCCGCTGCCGATCCTGATCACCCAGCATCTACCAGCATCGTTCATGCCTTATTTCGCGGCGCAGGTATCGGTCCTGGCCGCGCGGCCATGCGAGGTCGCGACGGATCTCCAGCGGATCCGGCCTGGCCGCGTCTATATCGCGCCGGGCGATGCGCATCTCCGCGTGATGATCAGCGGCGAGGGAACGGCGGTCCGCCTGTCACGCGAGCCCTCGAAAAGCGGTTGCCTGCCATCAGTGGATCCGATGTTCGAAAGTCTTGCCGAGGTTTACGGCGCGCGCGCCATCGGGGTCGTGCTTAGCGGCATGGGCCGCGACGGCGCGAGCGGCGCGGAACGTATTCGCGAGCGGGGCGGAAGCCTCGCGGTGCAGGACAAGGACAGTTCGGTGGTGTGGGGCATGCCCGGCGCCATCGCCGCGAACGGTCTGGCAGGTGCGATCCTCCCGCCGGCCGAGATCGGCAAGCTCCTCGCCGCGCGGCGGCGGCCCGGATGTTGAGTCCGCCGCCGAAATCGCGCTCGGGCGGTGCGATCAACGTTCTCGCAGCCCTGCTCGAGGCGCGTACTGGCCAACAGATCGATGCCAACCGCGAGTGGCGGATCGAAACCGCGTTGAAGCCGCTGCTGCGCGAACGAAAGCTGGACACCGTCGATCAGCTCGTCGGCGAGATCCTCCACGCCGGTGATCCGACGGTGGGCGACCGAGTCGTCGATGCCCTGCTCAACCAGGAAACCTCGTTTTTCCGCGATGCCGCGGTGCTCGATGTGGTGGCCCAGGCGATCAAGGAACTCGCCGCGCCAGGCCTGAAGCGGCGGTTGCGCGTGTGGTCGGCGGGTTGCTCGACCGGGCAGGAGCCGCTGTCACTGGCGATGCTGTTCAACGAACAGCTCGGTGACGTGGATCAGCCGGAGATCCTCGCGACCGACGTGTCCGAGGCGGCGCTCACTCGCGGGCGGTCCGGGCGCTATTCGCAGTTTGAAATCCAGCGCGGCCTTGCGATTCGGCGCATGATGCAATGGTTCGACAATCCGGACGGAGAATGGGTCGCCAACCCCGCGCTCGTTCGCCGAATCAACTTCCGCCGCCTAAACCTAGTCGCCGATCCGTTGCCGATCGGTCGGTTCGACGTGATACTATGCCGCAACGTGCTGCTCTATCTCACGGCGCCGGTCCGGGTACAGATTTTCGAGCGGTTCGCGCAGGTCATCCGGCCGGGCGGGCTGCTGGTATTGGGGGCGGGGGAGACCGTGATCGGCCAGACCGGCGCGTTCCGACCGAGCCCGACCTATCGCGGTCTCTACGAACCGGCCGGGGTCAACAGTCGCGCCACGGCTGCGGCTTAACCAGACGCTATCGCTCGAGGCGCCGCTCGCTTATGCTGACGGCGATGAGCATGATCGACCAGCCGTCACCCAATTTCGACGACCGCCTGCTGCCGGTGTCGATGATCGTGCTGCACTATACCGGGATGCAGGACGCCCGGTCGGCGATCGATCGGTTGTGCGATCCCGCCGCGAAGGTATCGGCGCACTATGTTGTCGATGAGGACGGGAGCATCCACCGCCTCGTCGGCGAGGACAAGCGCGCCTGGCATGCGGGCAGGTCGCGCTGGCGCGGGGTGGAGGACGTCAATTCGGCCAGCGTCGGCATCGAAATCGTCAATCCGGGACACGAATTCGGCTATCGTCCGTTCGCCGAGGAGCAGATCGACGCGCTGATCCCGCTCGTCGCGGAGATCAAGGAGCGCCACGGCATCACGCGCGGCAACGTCGTCGGCCATTCGGACGTCGCGCCCTCGCGCAAGCAGGATCCGGGCGAGCTGTTCCCCTGGGCGCGGCTGGC
>JBDSKT010000122.1:0-3410 GCA_039916765.1 Sphingomonas sp. | reverse complement strand
GACGGACACATCGAATGGACGCCGGCGGGCGTGACCAGCAGCGGTGTATTCCGCACCGCAGGCACCGATCTCGCGGCAGCGTTCGGTCCGGTGACCGGGGTCGCTGGTGACATACGCTTCACTGATCTGCTGGCGTTGCAAAGCGCGCCCGGGCAAGTCGCCACCGTAAAATCGGTCAATCCGGGCGTGCCGGTGAACGACGGGGTGGTGCATTACCAGACCCTGCCCGGCGCGCGCATCAAGGTCGAGGGTGGGCGCTGGCCGTTCGCTGGCGGATCGCTGACACTCGAGCCGACCTTGCTCGATTTCGGCCAGGCGCAGGAACGGCGCATGACCTTCCGCGTAACCGGCATGGACGCCGCGCAATTCCTCCAGCAATTCGACTTCAAGAATTTGAATGCAACGGGCACGTTCGACGGCGAACTGCCGATGATCTTCGACGTGAACGGCGGAAGGATCGAAAATGGGCGGTTGAAGGTGCGAGCGGGCGGCGGCACGATCGCCTATGTCGGCGAACTCAGCCAAAAGGACCTTGGAACCTGGGGCAATCTTGCATTCCAGACGCTGAAGTCGCTCAAGTATCGTAGCCTGGACGTGGTGATGAACGGGCCGCTCGCGGGGGAGATGATCACCGAGGTGCATTTTGCCGGGATCGGGCAAGGCGAGGGGGCGAAGCACAATTTCATCGTCTCGCGAATTGCCGAGCTACCGTTCGTGTTCAACGTGCGGATCAAGGCGCCATTCCGCCAGCTGATCGATTCGGCGGCGAGCCTGTACGACCCCAAGCGGCTGATCGAGCGCAATCTGCCTGCCTTGATCGAGGAGCAGGACAAGTCCACGTCGGCGCCCGCCAAGCCGTCCTCGATCCCAACCCAACCCATTCAGCCCCCGGAAAGCAGGAGCATGCGATGACGCGAACAGGATTGACGACGCAAGGTCGCCGTTGGACGAAGGCGGGCATCGAGAGCATGATCGTGAGCGCCGTGTTCGCGACGACGGGAGCGTTAGGTGGGTGCGTCAACGTTTCGGCGCCCGACAAGCCGATCGAGATCAATCTCAACATCAACGTCAAGCAGGAAGTGGTGTATCGTCTGGACAATCAGGCAAAGACCGTGATCCAGTCCAACCCGGGAGTTTTCTGATGCGCATATGGATGATGATGCTGACGGCGGTGGCCGTGGCGACGACCGCCCCGGCACTCGCGCAGGACGATGCGTGGAAGGCGGCGCGCGCCGCTGGTCAGATCGGCGAACAGCCCGACGGTTATCTTGGCGTCGTGGGCGGGGGTGGGGCCGAACTGACCGCGCTGGTCAACCACGTGAACATTCAGCGCAAGGCGATTTATACCCGCGAAGCGGCGGCATCCAATTCGACCGTGGAGGACTTTGCCTTCACGACCGGGTGCAACCTCATTGCCAAGACGCCGGTGGGCTCGAAATACCGCGCGCCATCGGGGCAGTGGAAGACGCGTGCCGCCGCCGCGCCCGACCGCGATTCGCGCTGCGTCTGAGGCGCGCCGCACGCAACCCTTCGGCGGTTGACTCGGGCAGGCCCGCTTTCTAAACGGGCGCCGTAACGGGGGCTCGATCCCATGTTTTTCGTCGCCGTGCGCAAGCCCGGCGGCGTTTTCTTATCAGGATATGCGCAAGTTGGCCGACGACCGCCAGACCGATGACCTCGACGCCCGCATCGCCAAGGCGAAAGCGGAGCATCGACCCGGCGTGACCAACGCCGAAGGTGTCGCGGAAAGCCGGGGTTGGGCGGTCGGCATCGAGTTCGTCGGTGTCGTGCTTGTATCGACGTTCATCGGCTGGGCGATCGATCGCGCGGCGGGCACGGCGCCGTGGGTGATGATCGGTATGCTGATACTCGGCTTCGCGGCGGGCGTGTACCGCGCGATGAAGACGTCCGCGCAGTTCGACGCCGACGGCGGCACGAAGTAAGGGCACGGGCATGGCCGGCGAAAATCCGATGGAACAATTCACGGTACACACGATGTATCCGCTCTCGGCTGGCGGCTATGACCTGTCGTTCACCAATTCCTCGCTGTGGATGGCGGTCGCGCTCGCGGGCGTCGCGATCTTCCTGTTCGTCGGCACGGCACGGCCGCAGCTTGTCCCCGGGCGCTGGCAGGCGGCGGTGGAATATGTCTATGATTTCGTGCGCGGCATGCTCGACGAAAATGTCGGGCCGGAGGGGCGCAAGTTTGCGCCGCTGATCTTTTCGATCTTCATCTTCGTGCTGGCGTGCAACATCCTTGGGCTGATCCCCTGGGTCGGCGCGTTTACTCCCACCAGCCACGTGTCGGTAACGCTTGGGCTGGCGGTGCTGGTGTTCGCGATCGTCTGCATCGTCGGGTTCGCCAAGCACGGGTTACACTTCTTTTCGCTGTTCTGGCCGCACGGGTCGAACATCTTCCTCGGCGCGTTCGTCTTCCTGATCGAAATCCTGAGCTTTCTCAGCCGTCCGTTCACCTTGGCCATTCGTCTGTTCGCCAATATGACCGCCGGACACGTTTTGCTGAAGGTATTCGGCACCTTCGTCGTCGCGCTCGGTTCCTTCGGCGCGTTGCCTTATGTGTTCGGCGTCGTGCCGCTCGCGGTCAACGTTGCGCTGTCGGCGCTGGAATTGCTGATCGCTGTGGTTCAAGCCTACGTTTTCGCGTTGCTCGCCTCGCTCTACCTGAACGACGCGATCAATCTTCACTGATTTCAACACGTTACTTACACGAAAGGTATCATCATGGACGTCGGTTCGGCAAAGGTTATCGGTGCGGGTCTCGCCGCGATCGGCGCGGGTCTCGCAGCAATCGGCGTGGGCTCGATTTTCGGTCAGTATCTGAATGGCGCGCTGCGCAATCCGGAAGCCGACGCCAAGATGGGCGGTCGCCTGATCTTCGGTTTCGCCGTGACCGAGGCGCTCGGCCTGATCGCCGCCGTCGTCGCGCTGGCGCTCGCTTTCTCGTAAGGCGGACCGACCTTCGGGTCCGTTCGTCGGAGCATCCGATGCCACAGTTCGATTTCCATCACGTCTTCTGGCCGCAAGTCGCCTGGCTCGCTGTGTTCTTCGCCGTGCTGTATTTCGGCGTGGTGCAGCGCACGCTGCCGCGGCTCGGGCGCACCATGACCGCGCGCGAGGATCAAGTGACTGGCGATCTCGCCACGGCCGAGGCGGCGAAGGCGGAATCGGATCGCATCGCGGCAGACTATGACGCCGGTATAGCCTTGGCGCAGGATGCCGCGCGGGCCAAACTGGTCGAGGCGCAAGCCAAGGCTACGGCGGCGCTCGAAAAGGAGCTCGCGGCCTCGAACGAAACGCTGGCCACGCAGGCTGCGGCGGCACAGACATCGCTCGATACGGCGCGAAACAAGGCACTGGGTGAGATCGAGACGGTGGCGTCCGGTGCCGCC
>JBDSKT010000121.1:0-10032 GCA_039916765.1 Sphingomonas sp. | reverse complement strand
CAGGCGGCGTGGATCGATTACTGGCAATCGGACGATCTCCACCGCAACGGCGCGCTGCGGCTGAGCTACGCGACCGACTGGGTTTCGTCGCTCCAGCTCGACAAGACGCAGAACAAGGAGTTCACCTATCCCGTCCCCGACGCCTATGATTTCTTCCTGAAGGAGGGGAATGCCGAGGCGATCGACCGCGACTATTTCAAGGGCGCGGTGCCGATGTACTCCGCGCTGCTCGATCATCCCAACCACGATGCATTCTACACCGACCAGAACTGGCAGAAGGCGCTCGGCAAGACGACGGTGCCGACGCTCAACGTCGCGGGCTTCTGGGATCAGGAGGATCCGTGGGGATCGTGGCAGGTATATGCCCGCCAGGCAAAGAACGATCCCAATCATCTGGCGCAGATCGTCGCCGGGCCGTGGAACCATGGCGGCTGGCTGGGCAAGGGCGACAAGCTTGGTCCGGTGCCGATCGGCACCGACAGCGGCACCGAATTCCAGACGCAGATCCAGGCACCGTTCTTTCGGTACTGGCTGCACGGCAAGGGCGAGCGTCCGGATTTCCGCGCCAAGATGTACCAGTCGGGATCTTCGCAGTGGAAGACCTATGCCTCCTGGCCGCCCGCCGGCGCGACGGCGAGCAACCTTTACCTCCACGCCGATGGCTCGCTTTCCTTCACGGCGCCGGCCGCCGGCGAAGGCTGCCGCGATTACATCTCCGATCCCGCCAACCCGGTGCCGTTCCGCCAACGTCCGATGACGGGTACGTACGTTTCGCCCGACTGGCGGAGTTGGGAATCGAACGATCAGCGCTTCGTCGATCACCGGCCAGACGTGCTGAGTTACGTGTCCGAACCGCTTGACCACGACCTCGTCGTTACCGGCAACCTGGCCGCGACGCTGATGGCTTCGACCAGTGGGACCGACAGCGACTTCGTCGTCAAGCTGATCGACGTGCTCCCTTATGACACCGACAAGAGCGAGCCCGGCAAGGGCAAGCCCGGCGATTATGCGAAGACGCTGAACGGCTACCAGCTGCCCATCGCGATGGAAATCCGCCGCGGGCGCTTCCTCGCCAGCGAGACCGCGCCGCAGCCGCTCGTACCCGACAAGGTGACCGCATGGGAGATGTCGCTGCGCGACCATGACCACGTCTTCAAGGCCGGGCACCGCATCATGGTGCAGGTGCAATCGAGCTGGTTCCCCATGATCGACCGCAACCCGCAGACCTTCGTCCCGAATATCGCGCGGGCGCCGGCCGAAGCGTATGTGAAGGCAACGCAAAAGGTGTGCGCCGGATCGCGGATCACGCTGCCGGTGATGCGGTAGGGTAGCGCCTAAATTGGATCGCTGGCGGACGGTCTAGCAACGGCGCCGGGCGTCCACCCCGTCGAGGATTGCCTCGAGTCCGAACGAAAAGCTGTCGTGCGGCGCGGTTGCGTAATCCGCGGCGGGGCTTGCCATGCGCGCGCGCAGGCGCGGAAATTGCGCCGCGATCTCGCGGGCGTCGGCCATGCTGTCATCCATGGCTCGCTTGGTATTTCCGTCGTCGAGGCGGAGCTTCCGCTCGTACGAGACCGCGGCGGCATGGCCGAGCGCATCGCCAAGCACGAAGATCAGCACGGCGGCAGCGGCCTGATCCGCCTGTGCCGCGTCGAGGCCGGCCATTTCATACAGGGCGAGGCTATGATCATCGTAGCGGGCTTTTGCCGGGCCATAGATGACATAGGAGCCAAACGCCTGCACCAGCCACAGATGCCGGACAAGCATGGCATGCAGATCACCAGCCATCGCACGCGCCGCGACGCGCCAGGTGACCGTCGTCAAATCGGGTAAATCGATTTCGCTCCACACCCGGTCGCCGGCAAGTTTGACGAGGTTTTCCTTGCTCCCCACGTGCCAATAGACCGCCGTCGCCGCCGAACCGAGCCGCTTGCCGAGCGAGCGCATGGTCAGTCCGTCAAGACCCTTCTCATCGAGCAGATCGATCGCCGCGCGGACAATCTGATTCCGCTCGAGTGTGTCACGCGCCATCGCGCCACTCTAGCGTGGACTTGCACGCTGTTCAAATCTTGTTTATCCCTGACTTGAACAACGTGCAAGTTATAGCTGATTGGAGAGACGCATGTCTCGTGATGCGCTGCCCGACTTCGTCGTCACCAAGGCTGCCATGCTCGGCCTTCCGGGCGCGGCGGTGGGCATCTGGGCGGGCGGCGAGGAGTCCTACAGCTGCTACGGCGTGACCAGCATCGACAACCCGTTGCCCGTCGATCACCACACGCTGTTCGTGCTGGGCTCCGTCACGAAGACTTATACCGCGACCGCGCTGATGCGCCTCGTCGCGGAGGGAAAGGTCGAGCTCGACGCCCCGGTTCGCCGCTATGTTCCGGACCTCGTCCTCTCGGACGAAGCTGCATCGCGCTCGGTGACGGTGCTGAACCTTCTCAACCACACGGCGGGCCTCGATTGGCGGATCAACGTCGATACGGGCGAAGGCGACGATGCGCTTGCCCGCGAAATCGCCAAACTACCCGAGTTGCCCCTGGTCGCGATGCCGGGTGTCCGGGCGTCGTACAGCCAGGCCGGGTACGCGCTGGCGGGGCGGATCATCGAGACGGTCACTGGTCTTCCCTATGAAACGGCGATCGCCCGCCTTCTGTTCGAACCGCTGGGCATGGCGCACAGCTTCTTCGCGCGTGACGACGTGATGACTCGCCGATTTGCTGTCGGCCATAACCTGGCCGACGATGGACGACTTCGGGTGGCGTCGCCGTGGCGCCATTGGCGCAGCGACAATCCCGGCGGCGGGCTTGCGTCATCCGTCGCGGATCAAATTCGCTGGGCGCGCTTTCACCTTGGCGACGGGCGCGCCCAAGGCGATACAGCCGTTCTTCCGGCCGACCTGTTGCATCTGATGAGACGGCAGACAGTGGCGCTACGCGGCAGCTCGTTGGGCGACGCGTTCGGTATCTGCTGGTTCCTGCGCGACATCGACGGGGTCGGCACGATTGGCCATGACGGGTCGGCGAACGGACAATTCGCCAACCTCTTGATCGTGCCCGACCGGGACTTCGCCGTCGCAGTGATGTCGAACGCCGGCCCCGATAACGGCATGGCGTTCAACCGCGCCGTCATACGATGGACGCTCGATCATTATCTTGGGCTGATCGACCGGGATCCCGAGCCCCTCCCCTACGACCGATCGCAAGCCGAGAGGATTGCCGGACATTATGAAAACGAGATGATGCGGCTTGCGATCGCGAATGACGGAAGCGGCCTGACGATCGAATGCACGATCAAGGCCGACGTCCGCCGAGCCGCCGATCGCGAATTGCCACCCGATATTCCACCTGCGGGACTTGGCCTCCTGGCCGGATCCGGCGAGGACTTCATGGTGACGAGCGGCGGCTTGCAGGGCCAGCGTGGCTTCTTCACGCGCGACCAGAGCGGAACGACGACCGGGATCGATCTCGCCGGCCGGTTCTTCAAGCGAACGCCGAACGACGACAGCTAAAAGCTCGCCCTCATGCGCCTCAATTAAAATTCATGCCCTCGCCGTGCAAGACCGGACATCGGCCGGATCAACATGTTTCCAAATCTAGTCCGGCTTGCACGCGGCCGGCGTGCAGGAGATCGCGCAGTCGCAGCTCGCTTGCAGGCGCGCCGCGCGATTTTTCCACGCGAGGCGGGCGAAATAGGCGGCAAGCCCCGCCGCGCCGAGCAAGGCGATCGACGGCCCCCACTCGCACATAACGTATTCAACCGAAACGCCCGCAATCCGCACGGCGAGCAGCCCCGACAATCCCGTCGCCAGAAGCAGCGGCGCGGCGAAAGGAAGACAGCAGGCGGTGCACGCCACGCCAATTCCGAACACGGCGAAAAATGACTTCTTCACGTTCGCTACTCCTACTTGCGTTTAGCTGGAGCAGCGATACATGCTCAAGTCACTTGAGGAGCAAATGAAATATGAGCCTTGCCATCGGCGACGCGGCGGGGCGCACTGGCTGCTCGGTTCCGACGATCCGCTATTACGAGGAAATAGGGCTGATCGACCCTGCGGTTCGCGCCGCGAACGGACGCCGCACTTACGGCTGGCGCGACATTTCCCGGCTTCGGTTCATCCGCCGAGCGCGCGATTTCGGCATGTCGATTGGGCAGGTCCGCGAGCTTTTGGCGGCAACCACGGCGGCGACCCCTGCCGAATCCTGCGAGCCCGCAAAATCGGTGATCGCGGCGCGACTGAACGATGTCATCCACAAGCGCAAAGAGCTCGAGGAGCTAGAAACGGCACTGACCGCGATGCTGGCCCGGTGCGCCGCGCAGTGCGACGAGCAGACCGCCTGCTGCACGATCTTCGAAGATATCAGCCAGACAGACCGGCAATGACATATCTTTACTATATCGGCGCGGCGGTAACGGAAATCGCGGGGTGTTTCGCGTTTTGGGCGTGGCTGCGGCTGGGCCGCTCGATCTGGTGGATCGCGCCCGGCATGGCCTCGCTGGTGGCGTTCGCGTATCTGCTCACGCTGGTCGAGGCCGACAACGCCGGACGGGCCTATGCCGCTTATGGCGGAATCTACATCCTGTGCGCGCTCGGCTGGCTTTGGCTGGCGGAAGGTGCGGCGCCGGACAAGTGGGACCTGATCGGCGCCTCGATCTGTCTCATCGGCTCGGCGGTCATCCTATGGATGCCGCGGCCGGTCTGATGGTCCAGGCCGCGAACGTTCCACCCCAAACCGGCTCCGCGCTCAGTTTTTGAGCCGCCAGCCCGTCCGGAAGATCCATGTGATGACGCCGAGGCACAGCAGCAGGAATATCGCCGTCACGCCGAGACTGACGGTGACGCTCACGTCGCCCTTGCCGAAGAAGCTCCAGCGGAACCCGCTGACCAGATACACCACCGGATTGAACAGGCTGACCGTGCGCCAAGGCTGGGGGAGCATGTCGATCGAGTAGAAGCTGCCGCCGAGAAACGTCAGCGGGGTGATGAGCAAGGCGGGAACGAAGTTCAGCTGCTCGAACCCTTTGGCCCATACGCCGATGATGAAGCCGAACAGGCTGAACGTCACGCTGGTCAGCAGCAGGAACGCCGCCATCGCCAGTGGGTGCTCGATGCGTAGCGGCACGAACAGCGCCGAGGTGGCGAGGATGATCAGCCCCAGCACGATCGACTTTGTCGCGGCGGCGCCGACATAACCCACCACCATCTCCATCGGCGCGACGGGGGCGGAAAGCAGTTCGAAAATCGTACCGGTGAATTTGGGAAAGTAGATGCCGATCGACCCGTTCGAAATGCTTTGCGTAAGGAGCGAGAGCATGATGAGACCAGGTACGATGAAGCTGCCATAGCCAACCCCGCCGACATTGCTCATCTTGCTGCCGATCGCACCGCCGAAGACGATGAAATACAGGCTGGTGGTGATGACCGGCGTGACGAGGCTCTGCCACAAGGTGCGCAGCGCGCGCGCCATCTCGAAGCGGTAGATCGCCCAGATGCCGTGGGCGTTGATCGCAGGCGCGCGCGGGGCGGTGGTGGCGGTGCTCATGCCGCTTCCTTCTTTTCAACCAGATCGACGAAGATATCCTCGAGGCTGCTCTTATGCGTTTCGAGGTCGGTGTAGGAGACCCCTGCCTCGCCCAGTTTCGCCAGCAGTTCGGGAATGTGCTCGTCCTCCGCCTCGAATTCGTAGCGCAGCTTGCCGCCGCCTTCCTCCAGCGTCAGCGGCCAATCGGCGAGCGCGGCCGGAAGCGCCGTCATCGGCTCCTTGAGGGTGATGAGCATCTGGCGCTTGCCAAGCTTCTTCATCAGCGTGGCCTTGTCCTCGACCAGCACCAACTTGCCCTTGTCGATGACACCCACACGGTCGGCCATTTCTTCGGCCTCCTCGATATAATGCGTGGTGAGGATGATCGTCGTACCCTTGTCGCGCAACTTGGCGATCAGCTTCCACATGTCGCGGCGCAGCGACACGTCGACCCCGGCGGTGGGTTCGTCGAGGAACAGGATGTCGGGCTCGTGGCTCAGCGCCTTGGCGATCAGCACGCGGCGCTTCATCCCGCCGGAAAGCTCCATGATCTTGGCGTCGCGCTTGTCCCACAACGACAGGTCCTTGAGCACCTGCTCGACATAATCGTCATGCCCCGAACGGCCGAACAGCCGCCGGCTGAAGCGGACGGTGGCGAGCACCGTCTCGAACATGTCGACCGACAATTCCTGCGGGACGAGGCCGATCAGCCGGCGCGCGGTGCGGAATTCGCGGATCGCGTCGTGACCCATCACGGTGACGGTGCCCGAGGAAGGCGTGACGATGCCGCAGACGATCGAAATGAGCGTCGTCTTGCCAGCGCCATTGGGTCCGAGCAGCGCGAAAATTTCGCCCTTGCGAATCTCGAGGTCGACCGGTTCGAGCGCGCGGCTTCCCGAGGCGTAGGTCTTGCTGACCCCCGCGATCGACAGAATGGTGTCCATGAAATCCCCTTGTGAGGCGCGTATTTAGGGTCGCGAGAGGCGCGCGACAAGCAGGCGCGCGGTCAATGTGCCGCGCGCGCCTCCGCGATCGCCTTCTTGAACGTGTCGAGCGGCAACGCCCCCGAGACGGCGCGGTTGCCGATCACCCAGCTCGGCGTGCCGCTCAGCCCGAGGTCGCGCGCGATCGTCAGGTTGCGCTCGATCTCCTGCTCGGCACCGGGCGCGGTGCGGCTTGGATCGACGCCTGCCACCTGCACTGCTTTATTCATGCTGTCCGGCGTGATCGGGCCGCCGGCGTACATGGCGAGGTGGAAGGCGCGGAACTTGCCCTGCGCGGCGGCGGCGAGGCTGAGCTTCGCCGCATCGCCGCTCTGCGGGCTGAGGATCGGCAACTCGCGAAACACGATACGCAGCTTGGGGTCGTCGGCGAGCAACTTCTGGATCGTCGGCAAGCTTGCGCGGCAATAGCCGCAATTGTAATCGAAATATTCGACGATCGTCACGTCGCCTTTCGGATTACCCGCCCAGGCGCCCGCATAGGGATCGAGGATCGCCGAGCGGTTGGCGGCGATTACCGCGCCTGACTGGCGCTGGCGCAACGTGTCGATGACCTCGCTGATCATCTCGGGATGCGCGAGCACATAGTCCCGCGCGGATGCCGCGCTCCCCGGCATTCCGGAAGTCGCGTGCGCGAGCTGCTGCCCGCCCCACAATGACCCCGCACCAGCCACGAAGGCGGCCAGGGCAATCCAGATTCGCGCAAGATCGTTCATCGCCGCTTCTTATATTTGCTGGGGTTCTCGTCGATCTCGTTCTGGGACGTGAGCGCGATGTCCTGCGCTCGGATCCAGTCGGTCGAATTGGGTGGCAGGCCCTGCATCGCGATCTTGGCGGTATAGGAAGCGGTGCGCGGATCGCCGTTGAGGCTTGCCGTTTCCGCCGTGGCGAGCATGGCGCGGGGTTCGTCGCCGGTCAGTTCGTAAACCGAGCCGAGCTGGAACCAAGCGAAGGGGTTGTCATCGTCGCGCGCCACCGCCGAGCGAAGTACCTTCACCGCCTCGGGATAGTTCGCCTTGTCCTCGGTCGCGATCAGGGCGTGGCCGAAGGTCGTCGCGATCAGCGGCGAATTGCGGGATAGCTCGGTCGCCTGGCGCAGCGGCTCGAGCGCCTGTTTGGGTTTGCCCGCCTCGAGCAGGATCTGGCCCTTGATTTCAAGGAAGTAGGGGTCGGTGGGCTCGGCCTTGACCAGCGCGTTCGCCTCCGCATCGGCCTTGTCGGGATATCCGGCCTTATGCCAGGCATAGGCGCGTGCATAATGCGCATAGAGCGACTGGTCGCTCTCGGGAAACTTGTTCAGCGTCTGCTGATACGGCGCGACATAGCCCATCAGCTTGGCCTTGACGCGCAGGAAGCGCTCGTTGAGCGAGGGGTCCGGCGGCGTCTTGTAGGCAGGCGAGGCGGTGATGTCGGCGGTCAGCGTGGCGAGCCGTTCGCCCGATAGCGGGTGGCTCTGCGCGTACGGATCGATGTTCTGCAGACCATAGGCATATTCCTCGCTCTGCAGCTTCTTGAAGAAATCGAGCATGCCCCGGCCGGTCACGCCCGATTCGCGAAGGTATTTCGCGCCGGACGCATCGGCGGTCGATTCCTGCACTCGGCTGAACGCCATGAACTTGTACTGCGCGGCCGTCTGTCCAGCGGCGAGGATTCCCGCGCCCGCGTCACCAGCGCCCGCAGCGACCGCGGCGATGCCCAGCACCAACGACAGTATCGATATGCCCATCGCGGGCCGAGCGCCGGCGTCCTGTAAGATTATGTGCCCGTCCGCCACGTGACCAAGCTCGTGCGCGATCACGCCCTGGACCTGGTTGGCGTTGTCCGCCGCCTTGAGCAGGCCCGACTGGATGTAGACCGTCTGCCCCCCGGCGGTGAAGGCGTTGATCTCGTCGTCGTTGAGCAGCACGACCTTGACGTTGACCGGCGACAGGCCCGCCGCCTTGATCAACGGGCGCGACATATCGGCGAACAACGCCTCGGTCTCCGCGTCGCGCAAGATCGATTGCGCCGCCGCCGGCTGCACCCAAAGCATGAGGAAGGCGGAAAATGCCGCGACTAGCCGCTTCATGCCACCCTTATCCGCCGCTTTGCGCGCTGAGACAATGTCATCGCCGATGCTCTTGATCGAGCGGGGCTGAACCGTCGGTGAGGGGGGCGCGATCGATCCGCGCCCCCTTGCCAGGTCATTGCCCGAAGGTGCGTTGCCACCAGCCGCGGCGAGCGCTGCCCGCTTCGCCCGGATCGGGATCGATCCCTCCTGCCACCGCATCGTCGGCGGGTGCTGCGCCATCCTTGTCGACAGCGACCGCGCCCGGCGCCTGTTCTGCGGCGGAACCGGCCTTTCGGCGCGGCGCCCGCTTCTTGGGCTGCGGTTCGTCGGCGGGTGCGGCCGCCGGTGCCTCGACCACCGCTTCGGGTTCGGCGGCAACCGCCGCCTTGGCGCGACGTGCGCGCTTGGGCTTTTCAGCGACAGGCTCGGGCGCCGGTTCAACCTTGTCCGCGACCGGCCGGGACGATGGCGCCTTCTCCGCTGGGGCCTCGACTGGCGCGGCATCCGCTCCGGCCCGTGCGCGCGGGCGACGACGGGTTTTCTTCGGCGCTTCCTCGACCGGCGCATCGACCGGCACCTGGTCGGCACCCATGGGGGCCTCATCGATCGGCGCGCCGAGATCGTTCACCGGACCGGCATCGCCGGCATCGCGTGCCTCGCCTTCCGGACGGCGACCACCACGACGGCCGCGACGGCCACGGCGGCGACGACCACCCTCACCGCGCTCTCCGCCCTCGGATGCGCCTTCGACGGATGTCGCCTCACGAGGCTCGTCGTCGGCGTCCTCGTCACCCGACTCGCGCGGCTCTCCGGTCTCACCCGCTTCGCCTTCGCCGGTGGGCATATCCTCGCCCTCCTCCCGGTTGCGACCACGCCGTCCGCGCCGGCGGCGCCGACGGCGGCCACCATCTTCGCCCTCCGGACGTTCCTCACGGTCACGCACGCGAGGCGCGTCGGTCTCTTCATTTTGCTCCGGCTCGTCGGCCTCATCCTCGATATCCTCGGGGATATCATCCTCGAATTCATCGACGATCGCCTCGAATTTGGGCGCATAAGCGGGCGGCGGACCCGATGCCTCGACGGACATGCGCGCGCCTTCGTCCTCGCCATCGGGCATCACCTCGACGCGCACGCCGTAGCGATCCTCGATCTCGGCCAGCTCGGCGCGCTTGCGGTTGAGCACGTAAACTGCGGCTTCCTGGCTCGCGCGTAGCGTGAGCAGCGACCCGCGCCCGCGCGCCGCCTCGTCCTCGATCAGTCGCAGCGCCGACAGACCTGCCGAGGAAGCGGTGCGGACCAGCCCGGTGCCTTCGCAATGCGGGCACTGGCGAGTCGATGCCTCGAGCACGCCGGTGCGCAGCCGCTGGCGGCTCATCTCCATCAGCCCGAAGCTCGAGATGCGGCCGACCTGGATGCGCGCGCGATCGTTCTTGAGCGCCTCCTTCATCGCCTTCTCGAC
>JBDSKT010000120.1:0-10726 GCA_039916765.1 Sphingomonas sp. | reverse complement strand
TGACGGTGTAGACCCCCTGGATGTTGCCGCCTTCGTTATTGGTGAACTGGTTGCGAATGACATCGAGGCCTTTTTGCGTACGCGCGCTGGTTGCCCCAGCCGGGCCCTGCACCAACGCGATCATGATCCCCTGGTCCTCGTCGGGCAGGAAGCCGGTCGGCAGCCGCGCGAACAGCAGCACCATGCCTACGACGATCAGCGCATAGACGATCAATGAGCGGCCCCACCGCTTCGCCGTGCTGCGCACGCCGCGTTCATACCGCATGCGGCCATTGTCGAACTTCTCGTTGAACCAGCGGAAGAACCGCGCGAGCGGACCGGTGCCTTCCTGCTTGCTGGCATCGTGCGGCTTCAGGATCGCGGCGCACAGCGCCGGGGTCAGGATCAGCGCGACTGTGACCGACAGGATCATCGCCGAGACGATTGTGATCGAGAACTGGCGGTAGATGACGCCGGTGGAGCCTCCGAAGAACGCCATCGGCAGGAAAACCGCCGACAATACGAGCGCGATGCCGACCAACGCGCCGGTAATCTCGTCCATCGACTTGCGCGCTGCGTCCCGCGGACTGAGATGCTCGGTTTGGATCAGCCGCTCGACATTCTCGACCACGACGATCGCGTCATCGACCAACAGGCCGATCGCCAACACCATACCGAACAGGGTAAGCGTGTTGATCGAATACCCCGCAATCGCAAGCACCGCGAATGTGCCGAGCAGCACCACCGGCACCGCGATCGTCGGGATCAGCGTCGCGCGGAAGTTCTGCAAGAACAGGAACATCACGAGGAAGACGAGGACGATCGCCTCGACCAAAGTTTCGATCACCTGCTTGATCGACAAGCGCACGAACGGCGAGGTGTCGTAAGGGTAGATGACCTTGACGTCGGGCGGGAATTCCTTGGCGATCGCGTTGACGCGCTCCTTGATTGCGGTGACGGTATCAAGCGCGTTGGCCCCGGGGGCGAGCTTGATGCCGATGCCCGACGCAGGCTTCCCGTTCCATTCGGACGAATAGCCATAGGTCTCGGCGCCGATTTCGACGCGCGCGACGTCGCCCAGCCGCACGATCGACCCGTCCGGATTGCTCTTCAGGCTGATCGCGCGAAATTGCTCCGGCGTCGTCAGCCGCGATTCGACCGAGACGGTCGCATTAAGCATCTGCTCCTTAGGGGCGGGTTGGGCGCCGATTTGCCCTGCCGCGACCTGCGCGTTCTGCGCCGTCACCGCCGCGCGGATATCGTCCATGGTCAAAGCGAAGTTGTTGAGCTTGAGCGGATCGACCCAAATGCGCATCGCGTATTGCGATCCGAATACTTGGGTGTCGCCGACGCCCTTCGTGCGCGACAACGGATCCTGCAGGCGCGAGACGACATAATCGGACAGGTCGTCGCCGTCATGCTTGCCGTTCTCCGAATAGATGCCGACGAACATCAGAAAGTTCTGCGTCGCCTTGGCGACCAGGATGCCTTGCTGTTGCACTTCGCGCGGCAGCAACGGAGTCGCCGCCTGTAGTTTGTTCTGGACCTGCACCTGGGCGATGTCGGGATCGGTGCCCTGCTCGAAGGTCAACGTGATGACCACTTGACCGAACGACGATGACGACGCCGAGAAATAGCGCAGATGGTCGATGCCCTTCAGCTGCTGCTCGATGATCTGCGTCGTCGTGTTTTCCAGCGTCTGCGCATCTGCTCCCGGATAGGTTGCGGTGATCGACACAGCGGGCGGCGCGATCGTCGGGAATTGCGCGATCGGCAGCTGGCGGATCGCCAGGATGCCGGCGATCATCAGGATGATCGCGATCACATAGGCAAAGATCGGGCGATCGATGAAATAGCGGGACATGCGCAGTTACTTGCCTTGCGACTGAGGCCGGCCCGGCGCGGGCGCGGCGGCCTTGGCGTTGGGGTTCCAGCGCGAGGGCGTGACCACCATGCCGGGGCGCAGCATCATTCCGCCTTCGACGATCACCCGGTCGCCGGGCCTGATCCCGCCCGTGACCAGCCAATTGTCGCCGACGGTGCGGCTGGTCTGGAGCGTGCGCGGCTCGACCTTGTTGTCGCGGCCGACCACCATCACCGTTGCGTTGCCGCGCTCGTCGCGGCTCACCGCGCGCTGCGGTACCAGCATCGCCTTGGCCCGCGTCCCTTCGATCAATTGCGCGCGCACGAACATGCCCGGCAACAGAAGGCCGTTGGGATTGGGGAAGAGCGCGCGAATGACCTGCGACCCGGTCGTGGCATCGACCGTCACGTCGGCGAAGCGCAGCACGCCTTCCGGTCCGTAAGTCGTCCCGTCTTCCAACAGCAGCTTGATCCCGGCATTGCCGTCGCGCGACACCTGGCCGGCTAGGATCTGCTGACGCAACTTGAGCAAGTCGGCGCTCGATTGCTGGATATCGACATAGATCGGGTCGAGCCGCTGGATTGTCGCCAGCGGTTCGGTCTGGGCCGCGGTGACGAGCGCACCGGTGGTGTAGGTCGATCGGCCGATCCGCCCGGCGATCGGCGCACGGATCGTCGTGCGGGCGAGATTAATCAGCGTGGTCCGCAACGCCGCTTCCTGCGCCGCGACATCGGCGCGGGCCTGCGCGGCGCTGGTCAGCGCGTTCTCGTAATCCTGTCTGGCGATCGCGTTAATCTTGACGAGCTCGCCATAACGCCGCGCCAGCGCGGCGCTTGAAGCGATGGCAGCGCGTGCCCGGGCCAGTGCAGCGCGCGCATTGGCGACCTGCGCCTGATAGGGTTGTGCATCGATACGATAGAGCGGCTGACCCCTGGCGACCTGATCGCCTTCGGTGAACAACCGCGCCTCGACGAGACCGTTGACCTGTGGGCGCACATCGGACGTCTCATAGGCCGCAGTGCGGCCGGGCAGTTGATTGGTCAGCGTCACTGACTGCTCTGCAATGGCAACATAACCCACTGCCGGCGGCGGCGGTGGTGGTGCATCCTGCTTGCCGCACGCGACAAGCATCAGCGCCAGAGCGGGCGCGGTATTGCGAATAAGAGTCACGACAGGCCTATCGAAGGATGGAGGAATGGTCATTCATCACGAATGTGACGCTTGAACGTCTTGGGGGCTCGGCACTCGGTCAGCCGACCCGAACCGTCGTCGGCGGCGTTACCCGGGCCGCGCCGATGTAATCGGCCAGCGTCTCGTATTGGCCGGCGGTAAATCCGGCATCGAAGAACGCGCGTACTTCCTGCGGGAGCACCGAATAGCCGCGCCGCCAGGTCAGGACCGCCATCCGCCGCAACGCTTCCAGTCGCAAGTCGGTAAGCATCGGGTTAGGCCGGTTGAGTAGGACCCGCACCATAGTCGTGAGCCGGCCGGGCCGCCGCAGGGAAAACGGGCCATCCTTGCGCGCGATCGCCACCACGCGCCACTCGAGGTCGGTTAGCCGATCGTTAGTAGACGACATGGGATCGGCCACAGGCGTGTGCCGTGAATGCCGATCGGCTACTGCGCTGTCGAAATCATGAAAAGCGATATACGCCATGCGCTCCGTTCCTGTTTTTTTTAAGCCATGCAGCGCTCGTCATACAACGATCAAGCGAATTGTGTACCGAACGGTATAATAAACTGACAGGGACGCGTCAACCCGCTTTGTGTACCGATGAGTATGTTTTTACCGGCCTGGCCAGATCATAAGGCTCGTGTCCAGCACGTGCTCGAGATCGGCGCGCGTCGCGCCTGCGCCCGCCTGCACTGCCATGCCCTGGAGGATGGTGAAAAGATATTGCGCCAGCGCCTCGGCCTCGATCCCGTCGGGCAGGTCGCCGTCACGTTGCGCTTGGCGGAAACGCTCGATCAACGCGGCCGATGACGATGCGCGGCGCTTGATGACCTCCGCCTTGATCGATTCGGCTTCGGCGCCGCAAGCGGTCATGCCGATGACGCCTAGGCAACCCTTGGGATCGCAGCTACTCGTCTGCGCCGTGATTGCGCCGCGCATGAAATGCTCTGCCACGGCCCGAGCTGTCGGCTGGCGCAATGCCTCTCGCGTATAGGCCAACTTCTCGGTTTCGTAGAGATCAAGCGCCTGATGGAACAACTGCTCCTTATTGCCGAACGCGGCGTAAAGGCTGGGTTTGCTGATCCCCATCGCGGCGGTAAGCTCCGCCATCGACGCACCTTCGTAGCCCTTCGCCCAGAACACAGCGAGTGCTGCGGCTAATGCCGCATCCTGACAGAATTCCCGTGGACGTCCACGATTGAGCGGTGCAACGGTATTCATAACGACCGGTATATAATGCAATCGGCGAAGGCGTCCAGTGGCAAGCGCAGTCTTGCCGATAGAGCTCGGGAGACTCGCGCTGAGCCTTGGACGGCCATCCGAACTCACCCGATTTTACTGAGCGGCGTAACTAGGTCGCGAAAAGCGGTTGGCGGTTTTGCGTCCCAAAATCGGTCGTTCGCGCCCGAATATCCTGATCCTAAAAAGCCGACATTCGTTTACTTTTACCCTCGCCGTTCATTTTCAGGACCGCCCAATTAGCAAGGACCGCGCACGCTCGCGTCATGCGGAACAGCCAGGCAACGCTCGATCGCCGGAGCAAGCTGAGGCCCGTTGCATTGTTTCGCTCAGGATTTCGCGTCTCTCGCCCGGCCATCTTTTAAGATCTGTCGCCATGGCCGCGCCAGCCCAGATAGAGCCGTTCCTTACAGAGAAGCGCCGAGACGCCATGTGCGATCAGCGCCGCAAGAAATAGCGGCATGATAAGTCCGCGGCTGGCCGTTGCCTCGACGATGATGATGACCGCGGTTAACGGCGCTCGGACAACACCGGTAATGTGGGCGACCATCCCGAGCAGGACGACGGCCCCAGCCGGATCGCCGGGAAAAAGCAGCGGAAGGAGAGCGCCGAAGCCAGCGCCAGTGGCAAGCGATGGAGCGAAAATACCACCGGGCAGGCCAGAGGACGACGTCGCCAGCGTCGTCGCGAACTTGGCCGGGCCAAACCAATAGGGAGCATTCGTCCCGTCGATGATGGCTCGTGCCGCGGAATAGCCTGTTCCCCAGGTGATACCGCTCACGACCCCGATGACCGCTCCCAGTATACCGCAACAAAACGCCCAGACCGCGGGTCGATTTTTGAGGAATGGAAACCAGCGATCTCGAGTTGGGCGGATGTTCAGAAGGGCGCGTGCGAACAAGCCGTCGGTGACGCCACCAAGCACGCCAGCCACCGGCCCGATCCTGAGCACCGCGCCAACGGAAAGCGACTTACCAACCGCGCCAAAATAAACATAATCTCTTGCTAGTCCGAGGCTGACGATACCAGCGATAAAATGCTCGTCATGACGAGCAAAGCGACGCGCTGCTCGTAGGCGTCTGCCAGTCCCTCAATCGCGAAAGTCACCCCGGCCAGCGGCGTGTTGAACGCCGCGGCCATGCCCGCCGCGCCACGGGCAATGATCACCGACGAACGCAAAGGTACGTGCAGCAGACGATGGTACCGGTTGAGAATTGCCGCGGATGTCTGTACCGTTGGCCCTTCTCGGTCTACCGACGCGCCCCAAACAAGCGCTGCGATTATAAAGACGCATTTTAGCGATGCTGCTTTTAAGAGATCAGCAATTGGACCGCCGTGACGGGTCATGCGCGGCGGCAATAATCTGAGGAATGCCCGAGCCCGCAGCCCCCGGCGTAATCAGGCGCGTGACGAGAGCGATCGCCGCAAAGCCCGCAGGCGTACTAACAATGGCAGCCACTAGTTGTGAGCGATCATCGTATCGAAGAAATGTCCGACGGCATCCCGCCAGCCGCGCGAACAGCAGCGCTGCCAACCCGATCGATATGGCGCCGACACCCATCGCAATTCGCCGCCGCTAGACGGCGGATGCTGGCCCATGCCTGCGAACAAGAACCCGCCAGCGTCGGATATCGAAAAATCGCATTGGGACGGTGCTGCCTACGCTGCTCGATCTGAAAGCGCCAATAACTCAAGCGTACGGTCGTAAGCTGGCCGCAGCTGCCAGTCAGGAAGCGCCCACTCATGCCGCTCGCGACGAACCTACCGCGCCCTCAAAGCAGTCGTTCCTTCAAATTCGACAAGACGGGCAAGAGCGTCGGCGATTGATCCAAAAGCGGTCGTCATCGGTGAGCATTACCAAGCATACTTCAGATCCGGTGCGCGGCGATAATCGGTCCGCCAGCCGCTTGTTGCGCGAGCACGGCACTTGCAAGCCCGGGCAGGGGTTTCGGCAAGCGGTAGCTGACCGACGCTCCGTTCCAGGCGCCGAGCCGGATCAATTGCCGCACGATGTTGCGATGCGCGATGGTGCGCCCGCCGTTTTCGCCCGCACGGATCGGTACGGAAATCGTGCGTGGGTCGTATCGGACCAGCCACAGGTCGGCGTGCCCCTTGCCGGCCCCGACCATGACCGATCGCGCGTCGCTCGTGATCGCCGGCTCGCCCAACGGGCGCGAGAAGCGACGGATGGCGGCATCGACTTCGGCCCGGTTCCCGCCGTTGATGGCGCCGCTTCCATTCACGATCATCTGGGGAGTTGCGACATTGCCGCGTTTGGCGGCTCGGGCATAATCCCACTGCCGCCGGGTGAAGGCCGGGCTGGCGAACGTGTCCTTCCAGCCGAGCTGATCCCAGTAGGTCACGGCGAAACTCAGCGCGAGTACGTCGCGCCGGTCGGCCAGCGCATTGAGCACCGCGTCCGCTGGCGGACAGGACGAGCAGCCCTGGCTCTGGTAGAGCTCGACGACCGCCGGGTGATCGACGTCACCGGCAAGCGACGGCGCCGAGGTGCATGCCCCCGCCAAGCTCAGCAGTGCGATGGTCAACAGCTTGATGGTCATGTCTGTGTGTCCTCGATGGCGATGATGACCCCCTCTGCGATCCAGTTGCCGAGCAACTGGCCGGCGCGGGCAATTCCGGCTTCCTCGCCCCTTGCTTCCACCAAGGCGGCGCAGAGATCGGCGAACGACGTTCCGGCACGCGCGAGCAGGAGAATATCAAGTTCTTCGCGTTCGATCGCCCTGAAACGGGAAACCTGCTCGTACCGCCAGACCAGGACCGCGCCGGGCTGATCGAGAATGATCGCAGGGGGCGGCACCTTCTGCGCTTCCATCGCTGCCCATAAGGCGGCCGCATTGGTGGTCAGCGGCGCTTGGTCGAGCGTCGATGTGAAGCGCAAAATAGCGGTGTCCCAGTCGACTTCCGCGATCCGATTCGACGCCAATGCCGGCGCGTCGGGGCCGACAAAGGCTTCGCCCAGCGCTTGTTCGATCCAGGCCAGCTCCGCGACTTCCGCGTCATCGGCATACAGCATCGCCAGCGTCGCGGGAAAATCGCGCGGATAGGCATCGAGTGTCCAGCTGCTCGGCGAAACGCGTTCGATGTGTGCGACCATTGCTGCATGAAACGCCTCACCGCCGATCCAGTCGCGCGTGTGCGGAAAGGTCTCGTCGAGGCATGCGATTAGCTGGGCACGATAGTTGTTCTGGTACACGCGCAAGCCGGGTGCCGCGCGCGTGCCGATACGCGACGCGGCGAAGTCATCGCCCTTGTCGAGCCATCTGCGCATGTCGCGCTGCATCGCAAGCAGCGTCATGCCGCCGCGCGCAGTACGGGGTTGCCGATCCGCCGCGCGACCGCGAGTTCGTCGAGCAAGTCGCCGAGTGGCGGAATATCGTCGTCGCGCTCGATCATCGTCGCGACGGGGCCGAGTTGGGGCATGACATGGGCATAGAGATTCCACACCGATGCCGGCACCGGCGTGTCGTGCGTATCGATCAGCAATTCGGTGCCCTGGCTGTGCCCAGCAAGGTGGATCTGGCGCACGCGGCCGTGCGGCACGCCACCGAGGTACTCAATCGCATCGAAGCCGTGGTTGCTCGCGCTGACGAACACGTTGTTGACGTCGAGCAACAGACCGCATCCGGTCCGCTCAGCCATCGCGTCGAGGAATTGCCATTCGGTCATATCCGCGGCTACGAAGTCGATATAGGTCGAGGGGTTTTCGATCAGCATCGTCCGGCCCAGCGCATCCTGCGCGCGGTGGATATTGGCGCACACCACGTCGAGCGCTTCGTTCGTATAAGGCAGCGGTAGCAGATCGTGCGCGTTGAAGCCCTCGATCCGCGACCAGCTGAGATGGTCGGAGACGAAAAGTGGTTCGATCTCGTCGATCAGCATACGCAGCCGCTGACGATAGGCATGGTCGAGCCCGGCGGCCGATCCGATCGACATCGACACGCCGTGAAACGCGACCGGGTAACACGCGCGCACATCACGCAGGATCTGGCGCGGCTTGCCACCGTCGACCATGAAATTTTCCGAGATCACCTCGACGAAATCGACATCGACCCTGCCGTCGAGGAAATCCGAATAATGCGGCTTGCGCAAGCCGAGGCCGAAGCCGGCGAACGGAGCGGGGGTCATAAGCGTTCTCTCTGTGGGAGAAGGTCGGCCCGGTCGCATCGAAGCGACCGGGCCGCTGGTCGGATCAGTTGGGGGCGGTCAGGCTGCCGCCCGCCTTCTTGCACGCGCCCGTGCTCATTTCCTTGAAACCCTGGCCCTTGCAATCATTCATGCCCTTGCAGTCGTGCTTGCCCGACTTGCAATCCGACGTGCCCTTGCAGGTGTTGACGCCGTAGCAATGGACCTTGGCCCCGGCCTTGGCGACGGCAGCGGTAGGAGCGGTCGCGCTGATGGCGATCACTGCGGCGGCGGCGGCGAAGCTGACGCCGGTACGAGTGCTGATCATAATATTCTCCTGAACGAGCTGTGCCTTGTGGCGCTTCCCATTCGCCGCAACCGGAGACGCGGTTACAGCCGGAGAAAATTACCAGCGCATCAGGCGCGGGCCGATCAGCGCGCCGATCGACGCCGCAAGCAGGATGCCGAGCGAATACCAGGTCAGCACGAAGATCGCCGACACCTCGGGGCAATGCAGGCAATAGACGCTGGCAGCGAACGCGCCTGCCGCAAGGCCGGCTGCGGCACCCGCCGCGCGCAACCGCGTCGGCGCCAGCCGGCGGAACGACCACAGCAACCCGATGAAGATCGGCATCGACAGCGCCAACACGATCCACGGGCACACTCGCCAGCTTTGCCCCAGCCACATCTCCAGCCATTCGGTCTGCGGGGTACGGACCAGTTCGCCGATGCCGACCATCGCCAGCAGGGCGACCGGGATCGCCGTCACCCATAGCCAGCGCGCCCGCTCCGCATCCGGGCGCGCAAGCGTCGCGGTCGCACCGATCGCGACCACCGACAGCGAGATCGTGTAGCCCCATTTCATCCAGAACGAAAAGCCATGCATCGCCGTGCCGATATCGGGCCGGATGCCGAGTCCGAACACAACCACCGCGCCCGACACGATCATGCCCAGCGCAAGCCCGATCGCGAGACGCCGCGCAATCGCGCCGGGCCGGACTGGCGGCACATCGCTCGATAGTTGCCTGATCAACTGGTCGGTGTTCATCGCCCGCCTCCTTGGACGCGGGAGATCAGCATCTTCAAGCCGCGATGGACCGATACCTTCACATCGGATTCGCCGATCCGGTCGCGCCTGGCGGCCTCGGCCACGCTCAACCCGTCGAGCCGCGTAGCGCGGATCATGCGCGCCTGCTTCTCCGGCAGGGTATCGAGCAATTGATCGACGTCCATCCGCGCGCCGCTCGAATCCTCGAACCCTTCCGTGACCAGGATTTCCTCCAATCCCTCCATCGAAACGGTGCGGCGCGTGCGGCGGAAATGGTCGATCATCTTGTACCGCGCGATCGCGAACAGCCATGCGGTGAACGGGCGTGCGCGATCATACGTGCCGCGCCGCGTGTGTACCGCGATCAGCGTTTCCTGCACCAGATCGTCGATATCGCCATCAGCCGCGCGTCGCCGGTAGAAACCGGTGAGCAACGGAACAAGCGCGCGTAACAGGGCTGCGTGATCGCCGGCATTGCCGTCGAGCCCGCTCATCATCAATGCCCGCAATTCGCCCTCGCTCGTTCGCATTCGCGCTCCTGCGGGACATTCGGCTCGTCTGCGGCGGTGGTTACAGCATCCGCGGGCTCGACGCGAAAATATCTTTGCCGCATGTTCCTGTAACCGCCGGCACGAGCCGCCCGAATGGGCGATGTGATCCGGTTATCCGCCTCCTCGCCGGATCGCCGCGCGGCTCGACGACTGTCCGTCGGGCCGCGTGAGAGGTTTGACATCACATCGAAGGAAACAATCCCATGCGCACTTCTCACGCCGCTCTCGCCGCCAGCCTCGCGACCGCCGTTGCCGGCGCCGCGACCCTCTCCAGCGCCGCGCAGGCCGCGCCGGCGATGGAAAAATGCTTCGGCGTCGCGCTTGCGGGCAAGAACGACTGCAAGGCGGGCGCCGGCACCAGCTGCGCCGGTACGTCGAAGGTCAATTATCAGGGCAACGCGTGGAAGCTGGTCAAGGCCGGCACCTGCGCGAAGACCAAGACCCCCAAGGGCAACGGCTCGCTAACCGCGAAGGCCTGACGGCCCGGCCGGGACGATCGCCCCCGGATCGTCCCGGCCAACCCGTCCCTTATCCGAAGGACACCGCATGACCTCGCTCGTCCCGCTCTACGATCGCACCGTCCGCCGGCTTGGCGCGTTGGTGCCCGACGCCCTGCTGTTGCTGGTCGCCCGCCTCGGCATCGCGGCGGTATTCTTCATGTCGGGCCGCACGAAGGTTGATGGCGTCCTGCATATCACCGACGGGACGTACGAGCTATTTCGCACCGA
>JBDSKT010000119.1:0-14123 GCA_039916765.1 Sphingomonas sp. | reverse complement strand
GTTTCGACCCGCGCGGCCTTTTTCACCGGGCTGATCAGCGGTGGCAGCTTGGGGCGCCAGCCGAGCATCAGGTCGGCGAGGGTGACGATCTGCAGCGCGGGGAAGCGGCCGAATTCGGTCTCGATCGTCGGGTGGCTGGCGGCTTCCGGCGGGAGTCCGCGCAACAAAAAACCCGTCCGGATCGCTCCGGACGGGTCTTTCGAGAAGTAGTGCGTCGCGGCGAAGCCGCGCCGTCGGCCGGATCGGGCGGTGTGTCCGCCCGTCCGCCGTCCGGGCGCTGCTTTCAGTCCGCCGCTTATCCGCCCGAGTGGGCGGCTAGAGCGGCCAGCAGCAGCAGCGCGACGATGTTGGTGATCTTGATCATCGGGTTGACCGCCGGGCCGGCGGTGTCCTTGTACGGATCACCCACGGTGTCGCCGGTCACCGCGGCCTTGTGGGCCTCGCTGCCCTTGCCGCCGTAATTGCCGTCCTCGATATATTTCTTGGCATTGTCCCACGCGCCGCCGCCCGAGGTCATCGAGATGGCGACGAACAGGCCCGAGACGATCACGCCGAGCAGCAACGCGCCGAGGCAGGCGAAGGCGCTGGCCTGATCCGACACCGCCAGGATGATGAAGTACACCGCGATCGGCGTCAGCACCGGCAGCAGCGAGGGGATGATCATCTCCTTGATCGCCGCCTTGGTGACGAGATCGACCGTGCGGGCATAGTTCGGGCGGCTGGTGCCGGCCATGATGCCGGGATCGTCACGGAACTGCGCGCGCACGTCCTCCACCACCGAGCCAGCCGCGCGGCCGACCGCGGTCATGCCGAACGCGCCGAAGCTGAACGGCAGCAGCGCGCCGAGCAGCAGCCCGACGATGACGTACGGGTTGGACAGCGAGAAGTTCACCGCCAGATCGGGGAAGTAGATGCCCAGATCGGTGGTGTAGGCGCCGAACAGCACGAGCGCGGCGAGCGCGGCCGAGCCGATGGCGTAGCCCTTGGTCACCGCCTTGGTGGTGTTGCCGACCGCGTCCAATGCGTCGGTGCGGTGGCGAACGTCCTCGGGCAGGCCGGCCATTTCGGCGATGCCGCCGGCATTGTCTGTCACCGGGCCGTATGCGTCGAGCGCGACGACCATGCCGGCGAGCGCCAGCATCGCGGTGGCGCCGAACGCGATGCCGATGATCCCGCCGAGCTGATAGCAGGCGATGACCGCGATCGAGATCACGATCGTCGGCAGCGCGGGGCTTTCCAGGCTGACCGCGAGACCCTGGATGACGTTGGTGCCGTGGCCGGTCTCGGATGCCTTGGCGATGCTGCGCACCGGGCGGTAATTGGTGCCGGTGTAATATTCGGTGATCCACACCAAAGCGCCGGTGAGCGCGAGGCCGATCATCATGCACCAGAACAGCTTCATGCCGGTGAAGGTGAGCGTCGCGGCGCCGGCCGCGGCTTCCGGGCTGAACCCGGTCGCGTCGCCGAGCGCGCTCGACCCGCCGATGACCGCGTGCATGTCGCCGAGCACGTACTGCGTGGCGAGATAGATCGCCGGGATCGACAGGATCACCGTGGTCCAGAAGCCCTTGTACAGCGCGCCCATGATCGAGCCCTTCGCGCCGAGGCGGACGAGATAGGTGCCGATGATCGAGGTCACGATGCACACCCCGCCGACGAGCAGCGGGAGGGTCATCAGCGCGAAGAGATGGTCGGCATTAGGCAACAGCAGCGCGATCGACGCCATGGTGACGCCGATCGTGACGACATAGGTTTCGAACAGATCGGCCGCCATGCCGGCGCAGTCACCGACGTTATCGCCGACGTTATCGGCGATGGTCGCGGGATTGCGGGGGTCGTCCTCAGGGATGCCGGCCTCGACCTTGCCGACCAGATCGGCGCCGACGTCGGCTGCCTTGGTGAAGATGCCGCCGCCCAATCGCGCGAAGATCGAGATGAGCGAGGCGCCGAACGCGAGCGCGACGAGCGTGTCGACGATCACGCGGCGGTCCGCGCCGACGCTCAGATCGTAATGGCCGAAGGTGAGCAGGCCCCAGAACATGCCCGAGATCGCCAGCAGGCCGAGCCCCGCGACCAGCATGCCGGTGACCGCGCCCGAGCGGAACGCCATCGTCAGACCCGCCTGGAGCGAGCTGCGCGCGGCCTCCGCGGTGCGGACGTTGGCCTTGACCGACACGTTCATGCCGATGAAGCCGGTGACGCCCGACAGGACCGCACCGACCGCGAACGCCGCGGCCGAGATCGGGCCGAGGAACAATCCGACGAGCACCGCGACGACGACGCCGACGATGGCGATGGTGCGGTATTGCCGGCCGAGATAGGCCTTGGCACCCTCCGCGATGGCGGAGGCGATGTCCTGCATCTTCTCGTTGCCCGCGCTCGCCGCGAGGATCTGTCGGCTGGTGACGATGCCGTAGATCACGGCGAGCACGCCGCAGATCATGGCCGCATAGACGATGTTCATGTGTGGCAGTTCCTTCCCCTGTGTCGCGTGAGGGCCGGGCGTTGTCTGTCGCCCTCACGGTTTGCCGGGATGTATAGAGGGGCGGCCGGTCAGCGCAAGCCGCTGCACGGTCAGTGTTCGAAGCCGAGCCGGCCGAGCAGCGGGACGGGAAGGCCGCGTTCGTGGAGGGTCAGCCCGGCGCCGCGCGCGAAGGTGCCGATGGGCGTGGCGAGAACGGGCGGGGTCCAGCCAGCGGGGGCCGCGAAGAGGAGCTCGTAATCGTCCCCCGCGGTCGCGGCGGTGAGACGGGCGGCGCGGTCGTCGCCGCGATGCGCGCGGTAGGCGGGCGACAGCGGGATGGCGGCGAGGTCGATCGCGACGGCCAGGGCGCTCGCGACCGCCATGCGGTGCGCGTCGATCAACAGCCCGTCGGACACGTCCATCATTGCATGGGCGTGCGGCGCAAGCGCGCGGCCCTCGGCCAGGCGCGGCCGTGGGCGGCGATAGGCGGCGAGGAGGTCGGGCGGGCCAGGGTGACCTTGCGCGATGGCGAGCCCCGCGCCCGCATCGCCGATGCTGCCGGTGACCCATAGCGCATCGCCCTCCCGCGCGCCCGATCGCGGCGGTGCGGCGGCGTCGCGGCCGATCGCGGTGAGGGTGAGGACGCGGAGCGCGCCCGCCGGAAGCGAGACGGTGTCGCCGCCGATCAGCGGTGCGGTGAAGGCGGCCAGCGCGTCGGCGAAGCCTGTTAGGAACGCGGCGTCCCACGCGTCGTCGCCAAGCGGATAGTTGAGCAACACCCCCTCGGGCACCGCGCCCTTGGCGGCGAGATCGGAGAGGTTGGTCGCGACCAGCTTCCACGCCACATCGCCGGGCGGATCCGTGGGAAGAAAGTGCACGCCCTCGACCAGTGTATCGGTGGTGATCGTAAGCCCGCCGAGGGTCGCGGTATCGTCGCGCAAGTCCGCCGCGCCCGGATGGAGCGGGAGGGCGCGCAAGCGTTCGAGGAAGTCGGATTCGGTCACAGGACAGACCTAGCGGCTACGGTCGCGCGTGTCTGCAAAGCGGCAGTGCACCCGCGACCCTGTCTACGTCGCGGTGGTTTTCGCGCGCAGGGCTTGATCAATTTCCTCTCGCCAACCGTGCCACGAAAGCGCGAGCGGATCACCCTTGGACGGGGCCCCCAGGGGGGATGCCTCGGTCGAGGCGTCGGTCACGTCGGTGTCGTAGGCCCGGCCCGAATCGAGCAGGCGACTGGTCATGGCGAAGATCTGGATCCGGCGATCCTGATAGATACGGTCGGGCGCGCGCTCGGCCATCAGGCTTTGTCCCGGCCCGTCGTCTCGATAGTCCGCCGGCATGATCCACAGCTCGAGCGCCTCGCGCGCGGCTTGATCCTTGCAATAGCTGTGGTCGCAATAATAGCCGGACACCTTCACCGGCGTAGGACCGGCGAGGAGGAGGAACTCGCCCAGCGGACGATCCTTGCCCGGCTGCTGTTCGAAGGGAAAGCGGTTGTGCGCGTCCTGCGCGACGGTCCATCCCGGCGGGAGGTGCGCCAGAATCCCGGCGCGCGCGTCGCTGGCGCTGAGCGCAGGACGCGTTCCGCAACCGGGCAGGGCGAGCAGAACCGCGCAGCCCAGCGCCGCTAGCGCCAGCCGGCCTGCGCGCACCGGTAACGATGTGGGTTGCGCATGCATCTAGCCGTCCACCTCCCGTTTCATCCCATCCAGCGCCCGCTCGCGCCGGGCCAGGTCATCCGCCGCCGCGCCTTTTTCCGCCTTGGTCCGCCCGAACGCGGCCCGGTTCGCGTCGCCTTTCGCCGCCGCCACGGCCCGCGCCTTGGCCTTGCGCGCCAGCCGCAGGTTGACGATCTCGGCCACGCTTACCCGCGCACCTGCTTCGCCACGGCGTCGAGCAGACCGTTGACGAATCCAGCCTCGCGCTTGTCGAAAAAGGCGTGGGCGACATCGACATATTCGGTGATCACGGTGCCGGTCGGCACGTCGGCGCGGGCGAGCAGCTCGTACGTCCCGGCGCGAAGGATCGCGCGCATCGCCCGGTCGAGCCGCTCGAGGGTCCAACCGGTGGAAAGCTTGGCGGCGACGATGGTGTCGATCTCGGCCGCGCGCGCGGTCGCGCCCTTCACCACGTCATCGAAGAAATCGACCTCGGCCTCGGCATAATCAACATCCTCGATCCGCGCGCCCAGCCGATGCTGGTGGAATTCGTGGAGCAAGGAGGCGACCGCAGTGCCCTCCATGTCGTGCTGGTAGAGCGCCTGGACGGCGGCGAGCCGCGCGGCTGCGCGTTCGCGCGATCGGGTGGCGGTACGACGGCTCATAGGTTCAATTCCGTTTGTTCGCCCGCCAGCCGCAGCGCGACCGACCGGGCATGGGCGGGCAGGCCCTCGGCCTCGGCGAGCGCGACGGCGGCGGGGCCGATCGCGGCGAGCGCGGCCGGGTCGCACTGAAGAAAGCTGGTGCGCTTCATGAAATCGAGCACCGACAACCCGGAGGCGAAGCGCGCGCGGCGGCCGGTGGGGAGGACGTGGTTGGGCCCGGCGACATAATCGCCCACCGCCTCGGGCGTGTGGCGGCCGAGGAACACCGATCCGGCGTGGCGCACGCGGTCGAACAGGCCTTGCGGATCGTCGCAGGCGAGCTCCAGATGCTCGGGCGCCAAGCGATCGACCAGCGGCATCGCCTCGTCGAGGCTGGCGGTGACGATGATCGCGCCGTTGGCGTCCCAGCTCGCGCGGGCGATCTTCGCCGTGTCGAGCGTGCCGATCTGGAGGTCGATCGAATCGGCGACGGCCTTGGCGAAGACCGCGTCGTCGGTGAACAGGATCGACTGGCTGGTCGGGTCGTGCTCGGACTGGGATAGCAGATCGGCGGCGATCCACTCGGGATCGTTCCTGCCGTCCGCGACGACGACGATCTCGCTCGGCCCGGCGACCATGTCGATACCCACCACGCCGTAGAGCTGGCGCTTGGCCTCGGCCACCCACGCATTGCCGGGGCCGGTGACGACATCCACTGCCGCAATCCGCGCGGTGCCGTAGGCGAGTGCGGCGATCGCCTGCGCGCCGCCGACGCGCCAGATTTCATCGACGCCCGCGATATGCGCGGCGGCGAGGACCAGCGGGTTGATCTCGCCGTTGGGGGTGGGGGTGACCATGACGAGCCGCTCGACGCCCGCGACCTTGGCCGGGATCGCGTTCATCAGCACCGAGGAGGGATAGGCAGCGCGGCCGCCGGGGATGTAGATGCCCGCATTCTGGATCGCGCTCCACCGCGCGCCGAGGCGGACGCCGGCGCTGTCGGTGTGGTCGCTATCCCGCGGTTTCTGTTTGAGATGGTAAGCGGTGATGCGCGTCGCTGCGAGCTGGAGCGCGGCGCGCAGATCGGGCGCGAGACCGTCGAGCGCGGCGAGCCATTCGGCCTTTTCGATCCGCCAGCCGGTTTCGTTCAAATCGTGGCCATCGAACTTGCTGGTGAAAGCGGCGACGGCGGCGTCGCCCTCGTCGCGCACGCTGGCGACGATCGTGCGCACGTCGCGCGCGACATCGGCGTCGGCCTCGCGGCGGGCTTGCACGAGCGCGGTGAAGTCGCGCTCGAAGCTGGGGTCCGAGGTGGAGAGCTTGATCACGTCGCCGTCGCCTTGGCCACCGCCCGCCGGAACGCCTCGACCAGCGCGACCACTTCGGGGCGCGTCTTGAACGCGGCGCGGTTGACGATCAGGCGGCTGGTGACGTCCATGATCCGCTCGACCTCGACCAGGCCGTTCTCGGCCAGCGTGCGCCCCGACGAGACGAGATCGACGATGCGCGGCGCGAGGCCCAATGTCGGCGCCAATTCCATCGCGCCGTTCAGCTTGACGCATTCGGCCTGCACCCCGCGCGCCTCGAAATGCCGCGCGGTGACGTGCGGATATTTGGTCGCGACGCGGACATGGCTCCAGCCGCGCGGATCGTCGGCTTCGGCCATCGCGGCGGGCTCGGCGACCGACAGGCGGCAATGGCCGATGCCGAGATCGACCGGCGCGTAGAGTTCCGAATAGTCGAACTCCGCCAGCACGTCGGACCCGACGATTCCGGCCTGCGCCGCGCCGTGCGCGACGAAGGTCGCGACGTCGAACGCGCGGACGCGGATCAGGTCGATACCGGGGTTGCTGGTGGCGAAGCGAAGCGCGCGGCTGTCCTCGTCCGAAAACGCCGCCTCGGGCTCGATCCCGGCGCGCGCCAGCAGCGGCGCGGCCTCGGCGAGGATGCGGCCCTTGGGGACGGCGATGATCAGCGGCTGGGGCATGGACTCTTTCGTACGTTGGGCGGGCTTTACTTGGGGGTGTTCGCAGGCGCAACACGCGCCGAACGGAGGCGTGACATGGCAAGCGAAGAGAATAATCGCGGCGCGTTCGCGATACAGGAATTTTACTGCCGGCAGATGGATGCGCCGATCTACGCCGCGATCTGCGCCGCTTTCGCCGAAAGGCTGACGCGCGACAGCCGCACGGGCGCCCGCGTGCTCGACTGGCCGGGCGAGCCGACGCGCGACGCGCTGCCGCTCCGGCTGATCGGCGGGCTGCATGCGCTGGTGCTGGCGGGGAAGGATGATGAGCTGGCCGCCGTATTTCGGGGAGAGGTCACCGGTCCGGATGCGATCGGCGCGGCGCTGAACCGCGCGCTGGCGCGGCATGACGAGGCGTTGCTGCCCTGGCTCGACGGGCCGCCGCAGACCAACGAGCCGGGGCGTTCGGCCGCGCTGATGCTCGGCCTGATGGAAATCGCGCTGCGGCATGGCCCGAAACTGGAGATATTGGAGATCGGATCGAGCGCGGGACTGAACCTGCTGATCGATCGCTATGCGCTTGATCTTGGCGGGGTGAGGGTCGGACCGGAGAGCTCGCCGGTGACGATTCGGCCCGAATGGCGCGGCGCGGCGCCGTCTCCGGTGGCACTCGACATCGTTTCGGTGCGCGGCTGCGACGTGCAGCCGCTCGACGCCACCGAGCCGGCGGTCGCGGCGCGGCTCCAGGCATATGTATGGGCCGAAACCCCGGCTCGCGCCGAACGGTTGCGCGGGGCGATCGCGATGCAGCGCGAGCGCGGGGTCGATCTGGTCAGGGCCGATGCCGCCGACTGGATCGAGGAGCGGCTCGCCCAACCGCAGGAAGCAGGCGTAACGCGCGTGCTGATGCATTCGGTAGTGTGGCAGTATCTGCCCGAGGCGGTGGCGGACCGAATCCGCGCGGCGATGAAGGCGGCGGGCGAACGGGCCGGCGCGGACCGTCCGCTCGGCTGGGTCATGATGGAGCCGGATCGCGCCTTCGGTCAGCAGGTCATCCGCGTCCGCAGCTGGCCCGGCCATGGCGACTGGGAGGTGCTCGGCACCGCGCATGCGCACGGGACCTGGGTGAGAAACGGGATCGAGGAAAGCGACCACGCCCCTTACCAGCTGCCCGATTCGGCGAAGGTCGAGGCGGGTTAATCGCCGGGTTCGGGCGGCAGCAGCGTCTTGATGAGGATCCCGCCGTCGCGCTGCGTCGCCTGTTCGCGGATAAGGATCTGCCCCTGCTTGGCGAACCAGAAGCGGCTGACGACTTTTCCGGTGCGGTAATCCGCCGTCACGAGCCAGCAATCGATCGGACGCCCGGTCCAATCGCGAACCCGGTCGCTGCCGACGACGGCGAACCGGTATCGGTCGGGCTTTTGATCGACCCCGGCGTCGTAGAAGGGGATGTCGAAGGTGCGCCCCTCGGCCAATGGCAGGGCCTGAAGCAACTCCATGTCATATTCGAAATTGAAGGCCGGCTCGGGCATCGCCATCACGAAATCCTTGCGGCTGTTGTCCGCCAGATCCGCCATGCCGGCAACCTTGCCGGCCTCGAACCGGTAGCCGCCGGTCGTCACTTTCCCGTCGCGCTCGACCTTGCGGACATGCGTGACAGGCGCCAGCGTCCCGGCCTCGAACCAGCTATCCTGGTTGAGCACGGCCTTGTCCGACATTTCGTCCCATCGCTGGGTCATATGCAGGCGCCGCTGCGCTCCCGTGCCCGGCGCGAAGGCCACGCTCCGTACCCAGATATCGATCGCGCTACGCGTTCCGTCGGGCTTGATCGTATAGCGAAGGTAACGGTGGACGTCGGGCTGGAGCAGCGCGATGCGCTGCAGGCGGTCACCGACGCTGACGCGCACGACCTCCGTCTTTGCCAAGGCGGCGGTGGCGAGCGGAGCCACCGCCAGAACGGCCGCGATGCCGATGATCTTCTTCACGGTAATGTCCCCCATCAATGCAACGAATGTCCGTTACTTAAGCAGAATAAGGCGACCATCCGCTACCCCCGGGCCGGATTTGAACGCCGGATGCCGTGAAGGTGCGGTCACGCCCCCCAGTCGCGCATCGCGGCGATCACCGCGTCGGGGTTTTCCCACGGCACGAAATGGCCGGCATCGACCTTGTCGATACGCACGCCGGGAACGAGCGCTTCCAGACCTTCGAGCTGGCTCGGAAACAGTGCCTTGTCGCGCAAGCCCCAGATCACGAGCGTTGGCACTTTGAGCGGCGGGAAGGGGGCGTCGAGAAAAGCGGGGCGCGCGGGGGTCTCGTCCATCGCGGGCACCTGGATCGCGCTCGCGCGATACCAGTTGAGCATCGCGGTCATCGCGCCGGGTTGCGCCCATTGCTCGAGATAGATCGCTTTCTCGTCGCCGACCTTGTCCATGTCCACGTGGCGCGCGAAGCTGGTGTCGAAGAACCCTGACAGCCCGATCGAGTCGATGTGCTTTTCCAGATCGGGATTGCGAAAGGCGCGGATGTACTGGCTCGCCTCGCGCTGCGCCATGTCGTCGAACAGCGTCTTCTGCATGACGAAGGGGTGCGGCGCGTTGACGATGACCAGCTTGGCGACACGGCCGGGATGCTGCAGCGCGGCCATCCACGCGACCGCGCCGCCCCAGTCGTGGCCGACCAGCGTGAAGGTATCGATGTCGAAATGGTCGGCGAGCGCGAGCATGTCGGCGACGATCTTGTCCGGCGTGTAATTCTCCACCCCCGCCGGCTTGGACGATCCGGCGTAGCCGCGCTGATCGGGCGCCAGGACGAAATGATCGCGCGCGAGATTGGGGATGATGTGGCGCCATGTGCGGTGCGATTCGGGAAAGCCGTGGAGCAGGATGACGGGCGGATTGGCCCGATCGCCAGCCACCGCGACATCGAGCGTGACGCCCGTTGAAAGAGCGATCGATTGCAGGTCCAGGGTTCCGGTCATCGCATCATCCTCGTCATCCCCCTCAGGCACAGCCCCGCGGCGCGTCGATACGGTCTGGGACAGGGCGGATGCCGGAACAAGTCCGGACATGCCCGGACGAGGTCAGGGATAACTCACCGTCAGCGGCACGTCGGGGATGGGGATCGACTCGTGGTCGTCGCCCGGCACGACGGGAAACTCGCCCGCATTCCACGCGCGCTTCGCCTCGTCGATCCGCTCGCGGCGCGAACTCACGAAATTCCACCAGACGTGGCGCGGCGTGGCGAAGGCGTCTCCCCCGCACAGCATCACGCGTCCTCCGGCGGCGGAGCGGAGCGCGGTCGCGATACCGGGCCGTAGCACGTAGAGCGTTTGCGGCGTGAGGGGGACGCCGTCGAGCGTGGCGTCGCCGATCGCGAGATATACCGCGCGCTCCTCCGCCGCCGGGTCGATCGGCGCCGATCCGCCGGCGTCGAGCGCGATGTCGGCGTAGATCGTGCCGGCATAGGTGGTGGTCGGCGCGGCCTGTCCCCAAAGCCTGCCCATGATGATGCGCGCGCGCGCACCCGGCGTGTCGATTACCGGCAGCGCGGCCTTTTCGACATGTTCGAACGCGGGCTCCATCTCTTCATCGGCTTCCGGCAGCGCGAGCCAGGTCTGGATGCCGGACAGGCGGGGGCCGTGCGCGCGCTCGGCCTGGGGCGAGCGTTCGGAGTGCACGATGCCGCGGCCCGCGCTCATCAGATTGACCGCGCCGGGCTCGATGGTCGCCAGCGTGCCAAGCGAATCGCGGTGGTCGATCGCGCCGTCGAACAGGTAGGTGACGGTCGCCAGGTTGATGTGCGGGTGCGGGCGCACGTCGATCCCGGCGCCGACATCCAGGTGCGCGGGACCCATCTGATCGAAGAACAGGAACGGGCCGACCATCGTGCGCGGCCGGCTGGGGAGCGTGCGATGGACCTTGAATCCGCCGAGATCGTGTGTCGTCGGGGTGATCGTCTGGAGCACGAAATCGTCAAGCATCGGGGCCTCCGGTGACGTCGAACAGCAACCGCGTCAGGTCCTCGGGATAAATGACTTCATGGTGATTGGCGATCTCCTCGCGATCGAACCAGCGCCAGTGCCGCATCACGCGACGCTCCAGCGCGGTATGGCCGGCGGAGTCAACGTCGCACGACGGCGCGCGGACGAGGAAATAGCGTTCGTCGGCGACGACGGGCACATTTTCCAGCGTGACGAATTCGACGGTGCGGGCGTGGACCTCACGGCCGGGGTCTAGATCGAACCCGGTCTCCTCGCGCAATTCGCGCCGGGCCGCGACCTCGAAGCTTTCGCCCGGATCGACCGCGCCGCCGGGCGTGCACCAGAACGGCAGGCGGTCCGGCGCGTCGAAGCGGAACAGCAGCACGCGGTCCGCCGGGTCGAGCAGCAGGATGCGGGCGGCAGGGCGAAGCTGGCGGGTCATCCCGTCACCGCTCCCGGCCGAAGATGGCGCGGTTTGGAAAGGCAGGGCGTATGCGCGGCATTCCGTTAGCGAGGCCGCTCTGGCCGAATTTCCGCCTCGCAGGACAACGGTGTCCGGACCGATCTCACGCCGCATCGAGCTCGGGATAGTGGCGGAAGATGCCGTCGGTGCTGAACGCGATTCGGCGGTCGCTTTTCAGGTACGCCGCGATCCCCGGAAGCGCCGCGACACGGTCGTGCAGCGCCGCCAACCCGGGATAGTCTCCTTCGATCGCCGCCATCCGTTTGGGGAACATGTAGCGGAGGCCCTCGACCATTTGGAACAGCGAGGTGTCGATCGGCGACCAACGATCGCCCGCGATCCAGTCACCCTCCACCGCCATGGTCGCATGTTCGAAATAGCCGAGGAACTTGGGCATTCGCTGGTCGCGAAATCCCTTCGCGTTGCGCGCGGCCTCCGCTTTCTGGTCCTCGTAATACCCATCAAGCGCGACCGGATGATGGACGTTGTGCACCTCGGCAACGAAATCGGTAACGGTGAGCTGGAGCTGGATCACCCAGAACAACGTCGCCTCGTCCGTCGGTGCCAGGCCGTGCGCGTCGGACAGATAGGTCAGGATGTGCCCAACCTGCGCGACCACCATTTTGCCGGTGTCGAGATAGGGCGGGGCAAAGGGCGCGAAGGGCGTGCGCGCCGTCATGTCCTTCAGCAGCGCCTCGGCGCCGAGCTCTCGGGCGCAATCCTGATAGGCGATGCCGGCGGCCTCCATCGGCAAGCGGACGAACTCGCCGCGCCCCTGGATGCTTGGCCAGTACCAGAGTTTGTAAGCCATTTCACTCTCCCGGCGCGCGGGTCTTCATGGCCAGCGCATGGATTCTGGTGGACAACAGATCGGCGAGCGCTTCGTTCACCAGCCGTTGCCGTGCGATCCGGGTGAGGCCGGCGAAGGCGGCGCTTTCGACCGTGACCGAAAAATGCGATTCGCCGCTACCGTCGTCGCCCGTGTGGCCCGCATGGCGGTGGCTGTCGTTGGTGACGACGAGATGCGACGGGGCGAGCGCGTCGGTGAGGCGGGCCGCGATGATCTCGGCGAGCGGGGCGGTGGCGAGGTCGGTCATCGCGCCTATATAGGCCGCTTTTGCCGTTGAGGGAGCCGGCGCGTGGCGCGGATGAGCGAGAAGAAGGATCGGCCCTCCGCGCGGTTCCACGGCCGGATCGAGGGGACGGGACGACCTTGCGACGAACCGGGGTGCGACGAGCCGGGCGAGTTTCGCGCACCGCCGCCGGACGGACCCGTGCGCGGCGACGCGCCGCCCGATTTCCGCTGGTTCTGCCTCGACCATGTTCGGGCGTTCAATGCGCGGTACAATTTCTTCGCCGGCATGAGCGTGGACGAGATCCACGACGCGCAGCGCCCGCTCGCCGGATGGGAACGCGAGACCGGCGCCTTCGCGCATGCCGGCGGCGATGCGCCACCGCGCTGGGCCGATTTCGCCGATCCGCTCGAGGCGATCCAGGGCCGGTTCGGCGCGCGGGGCGGGGTCGCCGGTGGGCGCAAGGACGGCAAGCCGTTATCGATCGAGGATCGCACGAGCCTCAAGGCGCTGGGGCTGGACGCCGATGCCGACCGCACCGCGCTACGCAAACGCTATTCGGAACTGGTGCGCCGCTACCACCCCGATCGCCACGGCGGTGACCGCGGCCATGAGGCGATGCTCGGCAAGGTCATCGCCGCGTACCAGCATTTGCGGCGCGCCCCGGCGTTCGCATAGGGCGCGCCGCGGCCCCGCTACCTGCCCGGCTATTCCGTCCGCGCGACGCCGGGCGTTGGTGTGGCGCTTTCTTCAGTCCCGGTCAGGCGCGCCGAGCGGGAAGAAGGCGCGATAGGGCCGCGCTTCCTCGACGCAGCGCGCGACCGAGGGGCGGGCGAGCAGGCGCGCGCGATATGCCTTGAGGGTGGCATGCGCATCGGGAATGGGATGGGCCCAGTCGGCGTAGAATAGCGACGGCGCGGCGGCGCAATCGGCAAGCGTGAAGGTGCCGCCGCACGCCCATTCCCGGCCTGCGAGTTCGCCGTCGAGCCAGGCATAGATCTTGTCGAGGCCGGCTCCGGCCCGCTCGACGTTAGGTGCGTCGCGTTGATCGGCAGGGCGCATCGCGTTCGAGACGAGCGCCTGAACCGGGGTCATCACATAATTGTCGAACACGCGGTCGAGCTGGCGCACCGTGATCGCCGACATCGGATCGGACGGGATAAGCCGCACCGGGCCGGGATGGAACGAGTCGAGATACTCGATGACGGTCGTCGCCTCGAACACCGCGGCGTCGCCGTCGACCAGCAGCGGGAACTTGCCCATCGCCGAACGACGCGCGAGCTCGGCGCCGTTTTCCGGATGGTCGGGATCGATCATCCGAAAGGCGAACGGGGTGCCGTTCTCGTACAGCGCGATCAGTGCCTTCCAGGTGTAAGACGAAAAGGGATGCCCGAAAAGCTGGATCACCAAATATTCTCCTTCATGCGGCGTTGACGCTCGTCTTCACGCGCACTGCCCACCTGCCCGAACGATCCCTGCTGGACCGGGCCGGTCGGCGCGTAGGTCGCGATCACGGCGCCGCCGGGCGAGACTTCGTGAGCGATCAGTTTCATCGTGGCGGACGGCGAGTCCTTGCCGAACAGGCGCTTGCCCTCGCCGAGCACGAGCGGGAAGGTGTACAGGCGCACCTCGTCCAGCAGCCCGGCGGCCAGCAGCGCGGGATAGATCGTGCTCGACCCCTGGATCAGCAGATCCGGACCTTCGCTTCGTTTAAGTGCCGCGACATCCTCCACGCCGCGCAGCCGGTGACTATTCTCCCACGGCAGCGCCTGCTCGCCGTGGGTAAGGACATATTTGGCCGCCATGGTGAACGCTTCGCCCATCGCTTCGCCCTCGCCCTCGACATAGGGCCAGTAGGCGGCGAAAATCTCAT
>JBDSKT010000118.1:0-3155 GCA_039916765.1 Sphingomonas sp. | reverse complement strand
CTGACACCGCAGTCGATCGTCGTGCCGGGGGACCCGTCCTCGGCCGCGTTCTGGGCGGTTGCAGCGTCGATCGTGCCGGGCTCCGACGTGGTAATTGCAAATGTCGGTATGAACCCGACGCGTACCGGGCTGTTCGAGATGTTGCGGATGATGGGCGCCGATATCGTAAAGATCGATCCGCGCACCATTGGTGGCGAGCCGGTTGCCGATCTGCGCGTGCGGCACGCCGCACTATCGGCGATCGAAGTGCCGCCCGAATTCGCGCCAAGCATGATCGACGAATATCCGATCTTATTCGTCGCCGCGGCGTTGGCGCAGGGCCGCACGGTGGCGCGCGGCGCGCGCGAACTGCGGGTCAAGGAATCCGACCGTATTGCGACAATGGCGGAGGCGCTCCGCGCGATCGGCGTGCGCGTCGAGGAATTCGATGACGGTCTGGCCGTTCACGGATCGGGCGGCGATCCGCTGCCGGGCGGCGCCTGCGTCGCTTCGACGCTCGATCACCGCATCGCGATGAGCATGGCGGTTGCCGGGCTTGTTTGCATCAAGGCTTTGTCGATCGACGATGTGGCGCCGATCGCGACCAGTTATCCTACCTTCCTTGCAACGCTCGACGCGTTGCGCGATTGAGCGCGTCATGATCATCGCTGTCGATGGACCCGCTGCGTCGGGCAAAGGTACAATCGCGAGAGCGCTGGCGAAACGCTACGGCCTGCCGCATCTCGACACCGGGCTGCTGTACCGGGCGGTCGCGGAGAACGTGCGCCGGATGGAGCTGGACCCAGCGATCGAGGCCGATGCCGTCGCCGCAAGCAACTTTGACGACGCGCTGCTCGACGACGCTGCCCTGCGTAGCGACGACGCGGGGCAGCGAGCGTCGATCGTTTCGGCGCATCCCCTGGTTCGCGCCGCCTTGCTTCAGCGCCAGCGCCGGTTTGCCGGGCAATCGGGCGGCGCGGTGCTCGACGGTCGCGATATCGGAACCGTCATTGCGCCCGATGCCGATGCCAAGCTGTTCGTCAAGGCAACCCCCCAAATCCGCGCCCGTCGCCGCCACGCGGAACTGCGCGAGGGCGGCAGCACGATCAGCCTGGACCGGGTCCTCGCGGACATTCGCGCACGCGATTTGCGCGACACCGGCCGGAACGCCGCGCCGCTGATCATGGCTGAAGACGCCGCGTTGCTCGACACTAGCTTTCTGTCGATCGAGGCGGCGGTGAAGCGTGCGATTGAACTGGTGGACCGGCAGGTGAAGCTGAAGGCCGAACGCGTCGAACGTCCCTAACTTGCCTCCGCGCCCGGCTTGCGCTAAAGGCGCGCCCGTCCGGCGAGCGGTGCTCGCGGAGGCTGGCGCGACGGGCATGTCCTCTCGCGCCCTTTTCGCATTCCAAGCGTCTAGCCCCTCCGCCTGCTTTCTCGCAATGGATGCCGCGATCGGTATTCGGCCGCCGCGGCGTTTTGGCCCAGGGCTCATACCCTTGACCGCCGGATCCAACCGGCTGGCCTGAAACTGTTGATTAGGAATACGAATTTTATGGCATCCGCCGCAACGCCGACCCGCGACGACTTCGCGAAACTGCTCGAACAGACCCTGGGCGACGCCGACGGCTTCGAAGGACGCGTGGTGCATGGTACCGTCACCGGCATCGAGAACGACATGGCCGTGATCGACGTTGGTCTGAAGAGCGAAGGCCGCGTGCCGCTGCGCGAGTTCGCCGCGCCGGGCCAGAAGGCCGAGCTGAAGGTCGGCGACGAGGTCGAGGTCTATGTCGACCGGGTCGAGAACGTGCACGGCGAGGCGATGCTGTCGCGCGACCGCGCTCGCCGCGAAGCCGCATGGGACACGCTTGAGCAGGAGTTCGCCAAGACCGCCCGCGTAGAGGGCACGATCTTCGGCCGCGTCAAGGGCGGCTTTACCGTCGATTTGAACGGCGCCGTGGCGTTCCTGCCCGGCTCGCAGGTCGATATCCGCCCCGTGCGCGACGTGACGCCGCTGATGGACATCCTGCAACCCTTCCAGATCCTCAAGATGGATCGCAAGCGCGGCAACATCGTCGTTTCGCGCCGTGCGATCCTCGAGGAAACGCGCGCCGAGCAGCGTTCGGGCTTGATCCTGAGTCTCGCCGAGGGGCAGATCATCGACGGCGTGGTCAAGAATATCACCGATTACGGTGCATTTGTCGACCTCGGCGGCATCGACGGTCTGCTCCACGTTACCGACCTCAGCTACAAGCGCGTCGGCCATCCGAGCGAAGTCCTCAACATCGGTGACACGGTGAAGGTGCAGATCATTCGCATCAACAAGGACACCCAGCGCATCAGCCTCGGCATGAAGCAGCTCGAAAGCGATCCTTGGGAAGGTGCCGCGGCCAAGTATCCGGTCGGCGCGAAACTGTCGGGCCGCGTGACCAACATCACGGAATACGGCGCGTTCGTCGAGCTTGAGGCCGGCATCGAGGGCTTGGTCCATGTCTCCGAGATGAGCTGGACCAAGAAGAACGTCCATCCGGGCAAGATCGTCTCGACCTCGCAGGAGGTGGATGTGATCGTGCTCGAGGTCGATCCCGACAAGCGCCGCATCTCGCTCGGTCTCAAGCAGGCGCAGGCCAATCCGTGGGAGGCATTTGCCGAGGCGCATCCGGTCGGCACCGAAGTCGAGGGCGAGGTCAAGAACGCCACCGAATTCGGCCTGTTCATCGGCCTCGACAACGATGTCGACGGGATGATCCACATGTCCGACATCGCCTGGGGCATTTCGGGCGAGGATGCGCTCAACCTGCACCGCAAGGGTGAGATGGTGAAAGCGGTCGTGCTCGATATCGACGCCGAGAAGGAGCGCATCTCGCTCGGCATGAAGCAGCTCGAACGTGGTGGCCCTGTCGCCGGCGCGGCAGCGGCTTCGGGTGGCGGCGCTGCTGGCCTGAACAAGAATGCGGTGGTCACCGTCACCGTACTCGAAGTTCGCGATGCGGGCCTTGAGGTGCAGGTCGGCGACGACGGCGCGACGGGCTTCATCAAGCGCACCGATCTTGGCCGCGATCGCGACGAGCAGCGCCCTGAGCGCTTTCAGGTCGGGCAGAAGTTCGATGCGATGGTCACCGGTTTCGATCGGTCGAAGAAGCCGACCTTTTCGATCAAGGCAATGCAGATTTCCG
>JBDSKT010000117.1:0-9838 GCA_039916765.1 Sphingomonas sp. | reverse complement strand
CCGGACAATTCGCGCCAGACCAACATCCTGCGCACCTCGACCGTCGGCGGTCTCGCTCAGGCGCGGCTGACGAGGGGCGATCACGACGTGCGGTTGTTCGCCGAATTCGCCGCAGTGAAGACGTACGACGCCTTCCTGCAGAACAGCGCGGGCAACTATTACTTCGATTCGATCGCCGATTTCCAGGCGGGCAACGCACAGACGCTGACGTATGGCAACGCAGTGCCGTCGCTCAATCCGCTCGATGCCGCGGCGACCTTCAATTATCAGGGCTACACCTTCGGCCTGATGGACACCTGGCGCGTCAGCCCGACGCTGACCGTGTCATACGGCGGCCGCTACGATCTCTACGGCTCTTCGAGCCTGCCTGTGCTTAATGCCAATTTCGTCTCGCGCTACGGCTTCAGCAATCTCTCGACGATCAAGGGCCGCGGGATCGCGCAGCCGCGCTTCAGCATCGATTGGCGCCCCACCCACCGTCTCACGCTGTCGGCCGGCGGCGGTTTGTTCGCCGCGAGCACGCCCGACGTGTATCTCGTCAACAGCTTCCAGAATTCGGGCGTGCTGTCGAACAGCATCACCGTTCGTCAGGCGAATAATGGAACTTATACCGGCACTGGTGTGACCAATACTCCCAACGGTGGTAACGGCGCCGCGATCCTGCAGAACGTCAATGGCAACGTAATCCCAACCGCCGCCAACGATCTTTTGAAGAGCGGTACTGTCTCGGCGACCTCGACGACCAACGCGCTCGACCCGAACTTCAAGATCCCGGGTCAGTGGCGCGCGACCGCCTCGGCGACCTATGACCTCAATCTTGGCGGGCTTGGCGATCACTGGCGCGTCGGCGCGGACATCTTCTATTCGCACGTACGCAACCAGGTGTTCTTCACAGATCTGCGCTCGGTGGCGGCCGCAGGCGTGCTGACGCCCGATGGTCGCCAACGCTATCGGCCAGTGACCACGATCCTTAAGAACGGTCTGGTTGTTCCGAATTATGCGGACTCGGGCTCCGACCTTGAACTGACCAACACCAACAAGGGCCGCAGCATCGTCGCGGTGGCACGGTTCGACAAGGACTTCGATTGGGGTTTGGGGCTGTTCGGCAGCTTCACGTATCAGGACGTCAAGGATCAGACCCCGGCGACGTCATCGACCGCGTCGTCCAACTATAACAACGCCGCGTTCGACGATGCCAACCGCGCCGCGTACGGCATCTCGAACGATCAGGTTAAATATTTCTTCAAGTACGGGGTCAACTTCAACCACGCCTTCTTCGGCGACTACAAGACGAACATCGCGCTGTTCGGTGAAAGCCGGATCGGCCATCCGTTCAGCTACACCTTCCAGGATCCGTCTTCGGGGCGTAGCGCCGTATTCGGCACCACCGGCGCGGGCACGACGGGCACCAGCGGGTCGCGCTATCTGATGTACGTGCCGACCGCTGGCGACACGAAGGTGTCGTACGAATCGGCTGCGTTCCAGCAGGCGTTCGAGTCGTTCCTCCAGACGAGCGGGCTCAACAAATATGCTGGCCAGGTCGCGCCGCGTAACGTGTTCCATTCCAAGTGGTTCACGCGGGTCGATCTCCACATCTCGCAGGAGATCCCGACCGGGCTCGGCCATTCGCGGCTGACCGCATTTGCGGATATCGAGAACTTCACCAACTTGCTCAACAAGAACTGGGGTCAGGTCAGCGAATATATCTTCCCGTACAACGTACCCCTCGTCCGCGTGCAGTGTCTTACCGCCGCGACCATGACAGGTACGACCGGCACGGTTGCTCAGGACACCAGCCAGGCCTGCGCGCAATACCGCTACAGCTCGGTGACCGGCAACGGCTTCCAGGCTCCGTCGAGCCAGGTCTATGTGCGCCAGTCGCTCTACACGATCCGGGTCGGCGCGCGCTTCACCTTCTGATCGCTGTATCGTTCCGGACAAGAAATCGGCCGCTATCCTTCGGGATGGCGGCCTTTTCTTATTGGTGTCCCAAGGTCCGGCTCAGGCCACTTTCGCTTCTTCCGCCGCCTTGGCGTAGATCGAATTGATCGGTCTTTCGAACACGCGCGCGACCATCGGTTCGAAGAAGCTTAGAGGGGCGCTATCATAGGCCGGATCGAACGCGGCCTGGTCGTATTTCTCGCAGAATTCCGCGCATGCCTCGAAGTGCGGGTGGCCGCGATAGGCTTCGCGCATGTCGCGGTCGCCGCCCAGATAGTGAAAGAAATAATAGCCCTGAAATACGCCGTGCGTGTTGGCGATCCAGTGAAGTTCATCGCTCACGAAGGGCCGCAGCATCGCCGCGCCGATTTCGGGATGATTGTAGCTGCCGAGCGTGTCGCCGATATCGTGGAGCAGCGCCATCACCACATACGCCTCGTCGCGCCCGTCGCGGTGAGCGCGCGTCGCCGTTTGCAACGAATGTTCGAGCCGATCGACCGGAAAGCCGCCATAATCGCCGTCGAGCAGTTTCAGGTGAGTCAGCACGCGCTCGGGCAACGCCCGCGCGAATTGGCGGAAATGGCCTCCGATGATGCTCCAGTCTTCCTGCGTGCCGCTTTCCATCGCGGTAGCGGGCGCGGTCTTGTGGATCGGTCATCGCATGTCTCCTGAGTTCGGCATCCTACCGCTCTTTGCGCTACGGCGACAGCCGGGCTAAAGCGCCCGCAATGCCGGTGTTCGCCAAGCCCGCGATCTTCTCGCGCCCGTTCTTCGAGGACAAGAGCCGCGCGTTCTGGCGCCTTCAGGCCGCGGGCTGGAGCGGATATTTGCTGCTGCGCGGCGTGTCGAGCATTTCGAACGGACCTTCGTTCGACGTGATCGTGCCGGTGATCGTCGAATCGATCGTCGGCTATTGCATCACGCTGCTGCTCTCGACGTTGTACGGATTCTACCGCGGACGGCCGCGCATCGTGGTGGTGATCCTGTCGATCCTGACGCTGGCGGCGGCGACGCTGCTGTACGCGATCCTCGATGCGTTCACCTTCTCGGCGGTCAAGCTTTCGACGCCGGGGCTGAACCTGCAGCTCGTGCTCGGCACGCTGTTCCTCAACTTCACCGTGCTGGCCGGCTGGTCGGCGCTTTATTTCGGGATCAATTTCTACCTCATCGTCGAAGCGCAGGCGGACCAGATGCAGGTACTCGAAATCCAGTCGAGCTCGGCCCAGCTCGCGATGCTGCGCTATCAGCTCAACCCGCATTTCCTGTTCAACACCTTGAACTCGATTTCGACGCTGGTGCTCCTCAAGCAGACCGAGCGCGCTAATGCGATGCTCAGCCGGCTGTCTTCCTTCCTGCGCTACACACTCGCCAACGAGCCCACCGCGCATGTCACGCTGGCGCAGGAGGTGGAGACGCTGAAACTCTATCTCGAGATCGAGAAAATGCGCTTCGAGGACCGGCTCCGCCCGAGTTTCGACATCGACAATCGCGTCGCGAAGGCCCGCCTGCCCTCGTTGCTGCTCCAGCCTCTGGTCGAGAACGCGATCAAATATGCCGTCACGCCGAAGGAGGAAGGCGCCGAAATCGCGGTCGTCGCGCGACTCGCCGGGGACAAGGTGCAGATCGCCGTATCCGACACCGGGCCGGGCTTGCACGAAATGAAAGCACGTCCAAGCCTTTCAACCGGGGTCGGGCTTACCAATATCAGGGAACGGCTGATGCAGGCGTACGGCCCCGACGCTCGCTTCGAGACGCGCTCGATCCCAGGCGGGGGTTTCGGCGTGGAGATAGAGATTCCGTTTCAACTCGACGAACCGGCAAGAGAGCCAACGAGGGAGGTAGCATAGGAATGACGATCGTTGCGGTGGAGACGGGGGCGTCTTTATCACTACGCAACGGGGGAACGGACACGATCACCGCGACGGACGCGAGCGCCGATCCGGCGCATCCGACGAAGAGAGGTAACATGACGATCCGGACGATTTTGGTCGATGACGAACCCCTGGCGATCCAGGGGCTCGAGCTTCGGCTGCAGGCTTTCGACGATGTCGAGATCATCGAGAAATGCCAGAACGGCCGCGAGGCGATCCGCGCGATCAAGACGCACAAGCCCGATCTCGTCTTCCTCGACATTCAGATGCCAGGATTTGACGGCTTTTCGGTGGTGCAGGGTCTGATGGAGGTCGAGCCGCCATTGTTCGTCTTCGTCACGGCCTATTCGGACCATGCGCTGAAGGCGTTCGAGGCGCAGGCGGTGGATTATCTGATGAAGCCGGTCGAGGAGACACGGCTCGCCGACACGCTCGACCGGGTACGCCAGCGGCTGACCGAAAAGCGCGGTGTCGAGGAGATCGAGAAACTCAAGGAAGTGCTTGCCGAGGTTGCGCCCGAGGCCGCCGCCGACATGTCCGACGGCGGCGATCAGGTCTCGGCGAACCGTTTCGAGAAGCTCATCAATATCAAGGATCGTGGTCAGATTTTCCGCGTCGATGTCGATACGATCGAACGGATCGACGCGGCGGGCGATTACATGTGCATCTACACCGGCGACAATACCCTGATCCTGCGGGAGACGATGAAGGATCTGGAGAAGCGCCTCGACCCCCGGCGTTTCCAGCGCGTGCACCGCTCGACCATCGTCAACCTCGATCTGGTCAAGGAGGTCAAGCCGCATACCAACGGCGAATGCTTCCTGGTCCTCGGCTCGGGGGCGTCGGTCAAGGTTTCGCGGTCGTACCGCGATGTGGTAGCGCGCTTCGTCCACTAGGCGCCGGGCCGATTTTCGCGAGGGGGACCATGACGATCGACAAATACCGTGCCTTCGCGGCGTTGCATGAACCGGGGCGCCCGGTGATTTTATACAATGCCTGGGACGCCGGCAGCGCGCGCGCCGTCGCGCGGGCCGGCGCCAAGGCGATCGCGACGGGCAGCTGGTCGGTGGCGGCGGCGCAGGGCTATGACGATGGCGAGGCGCTGCCGATCGAGATCGCGCTGGCCAACGCGACCCGGATCGTCGGCGCGGTGGCATTGCCGGTGACGATCGATTTCGAGGGCGGGTATGCCGACGAGCCCACCACGCTCGCCGAAAATGTCGCTAGCCTGGCGCGCGTCGGCGCCATCGGCTGCAATCTCGAAGACCGGATCGTCGGCGGCGAGGGGCTTCATTCGATCGACGTCCAAGCCGAGCGCGTCGCTGCGGCGCGGCGCGGCGCGGGCGAGCATTTCTTCATCAACGCGCGCACCGACATCTTCCTGGAGACAAGCCCGGATACGCACGACGACGCCAAGCTGGACGAGGCGATCGAGCGCGCGGCAGCCTATGCCAAGGCGGGCGCAAGCGGCTTTTTCGTGCCGGGTCTGGTCGATCTTGCGTTGCTCGAACGGCTGTGCGGGACGGTGACACTACCGGTCAATTTCATGGCATTCCCCGGCGCGCCCGGTACGCGGGACGTCGCCGGGGTCGGCATCGCGCGGGTCAGCTACGGTCCCAACCCGTTTCGCGCGGCGATGGCGGCGCTCACGGCCGAAGCGCAGGCCGCATTTGCATGGGATTCGCCTCCGGCGATGCCTACGCGTCCGGCGCCTCTTCCCCGGCGGGGCGCTCGAACCAGGACTCGACCTCTCCAGACAGTTTGAGCGTCAGCGGCTGGCCGTGCCGATCGACCTTCTTGCCGAGCGCGACACGAATCCAGCCTTCGGACCGGCAATATTCCTCGACATCGTGCCGCTCGGTTCCTTTGAAACGGATGCCGATGCCGCGCGCGAGCACGTCCTGCTCGAAATGCGGGCTGCGCGGATTGACCGAAAGACGGTCGGGCGGAAGATCGTTGGTGTCGCTCATGATCGCGCGCTCATGGCGGAAAAAGCCGGGCGATGCCAGATACGAAAACGGCGCGAGCCGAAGCCCGCGCCATTTCCCTCACGTCAGCGTCGCCTTAGCGGCAAACGCGGACATTGTAGCTGCGATGCCAGTATGGATCGATCTGGCGCTGCATGTAACAGCCGCGATAGCCGTTGTGACGGTAGTAATAATTGTAATATCCGTCGTTCGGGTAATAGCCGTGGTCGCGGTAATAATAATCGTCATAGCCCGGCTGGTAGCCATAATCGCGGTAGTAGCGATCGCGGCCGCCATTGTTCGACGCGAGCGCAGCGCCGATCGCCAAGCCAGCGACACCGGCGACGATTGCCGGGCCGGTGCTGTCATGGCGGTAATAGTGACGGTAGCGCTGGGCATCGGCCGGCGCCGACACGGTAAGCGCGGTCGCGGCGAGCGCCACGCCGAGTCCGGCCTTTTTCAGTACGTTGTTCATCTCGAAGCTCCTCGTTTCAGCAAAGCCCTGCAATCCGCTGTGGGGGTAAACGCGGATCGAGCCAGCTTGTTGCAGGGTTAGGCGATTCGCGCTGAACTGGGCCGGAATGCGGTGTTAAGCGGGGGTTTAGGCGAACGAGTCGCACGGGAGGTGGAACAATGGCGTATTGGTTGCTGCGATCGGAACCGGACACGTACGGCTGGAACGATCTGGTGCGCGACAAGGCGACCGAATGGGACGGCATCCGCAACTACACCGCGCGCAATTTCCTGAAGGAGATGAAACCGGGCGACCGCGCCGTCTTCTACCATTCGAATACCGAGAAGGCGTGTGTCGGGGTGATGGAGATCACCCGCGCCTGGCGGCCCGACGGCGACAAGGATCAATGGGCAAGCGTGGCGGTCAAGCCCGTCGCGCCGCTCGCACGCCCGGTCACGCTGGCGGCAATGAAGGCCGAGCCGCGGCTCACCATGCTCGAGGTGCTTCGCCAGAGCCGCCTGTCGGTGACGCCAGTGCGCGAGGACGAGTGGCAGGTATTGATGGAGATGGGAGCGTGACGAGCCGCGCGATCGTCGCCCTCTTTGCCCTCGCCGCCGTCGCCGCGCTGGCGCTCGCCGCGCCGACGCTGGCTCAGCGCGCCGACCAACCGTCTCTTGGTTTCATCCGGGTCCGGCTCGACACCGCCGCTGGGCCGATCATACTTGCGCTGGATGCGAAACATGCCCCGCGGACGACCGCGAACTTCCTTGCTTATGTCGATGACGGGCGGCTCGACGGCACCGCCTTCTACCGCGCCGCGCGCAACAAATATGCGCCCAAGGCCGGCTTCGTCGAAGGCGGCATCGGTAGCGACCGGCGGCGTTCGCTCGATCCCGTCGCGCTCGAGCCGACCAACATCACCGGGCTGCGCCATATCGGCGCCACGGTATCGATGGCGCGCGACGCGGCGCCCAATTCCGCCACCGGCGATTTTTCGCTCCTGGTTGGCCCGAGCCCGCAGCTCGACGCGCGTGCGGGCAAGCCCGGCTATGCCGCGTTCGGTCGGGTCGTCGCTGGCATGGACACCGTGAAACGAATCCTCGCCGCTGCGACCGCCGGCGGATCGGGCGCGATGAAGGGGGAAATGATCGTGCGCCCAGTCACCATCGGCCGCGCGCAGCGGATCGACGGCACGCCGCATCCGACGGGCGGGCCGAAGCCGTGGTTGTTCACCTTCCGCCGCTGACGCTCAACGAGATGTCAGACCAGCGCCCATCTCATGGTCGCGTCGCAGACACCATTCCGGTCGTGCGCGATCGTATCAGCGCACGGGTGAATGCCATTACGGTGTCTATCCCTGAGACCGAGTCCGACACGCTTTCGGAAACGGTAAATGTCGGCTCGGCCGCTCGCCCGTTCCGGACGCCCGGCATGACGTCGCTTTGATAAGCAATGAGCGGCATGCGGATGACGATTTTCGAATTCGGAAGCGTGAGGTCTGGGATGAAACCCGCCACTTCTCCCTGATAACTGCCATTGGGTTCCTCGCCAATGATGGTGGCGAGACCGAGGTGATGCATCAGCGCGGGGACCTCGGACGCGGACGAACCGCTGTTGCCGTCAACGAGCAGATAGACCCGCCCCGAGAAATGATCCTTCGCCTTTGGCGTCTGCATTCCCCCAGCATGATCCGTGGACAGGGCAAGATCGATGAGCTGGGGCAGCGTCCAATGGTCGAAGGGATGCGCGCGTACACTCGCCGGCAGCGCCGCGATCTGATCGGGAAAAAGGAAGTCGTCGAGCTTGTACGACAGATATCTGAGATCGTCGTAGGACCGCGCGACGCAAGTGCGGTTGCGATAGAAACGGAAGGGACGGTCCGACAGATAGGACAACAAATCGCTGTTGAACCAGTCAATTCCCCCATGGTTTCCGCGGATGTCGATGATCAGATTGCCGACCCCGCACCCTGCGATCTGATGGAACGCCTGACGAAAGAACGCGTCGGTATCCGGTTCCAAGAAGTTCTGCAGTCGCATAAGTGCTAGATCGTTGGCGCACTCGAGAGTGATTGATTGTGGGGGCCCCGCCGTCGCGGGGAATTGCGGCGTGCGAGCGACGACGGCCGCCAACGAGACGCCGGCGACGTCGTGACGGCTTGCATGTCCGCTTGCCGGATCACGTACCGTCACGACGTAACGAGCGGATGGCCCGATCTGAAGCAAAAGGTCGAGCGAAAAAGCGCGGTCCAGCTGCGCATATTTCGCTACCTCCACAAATCCTTCCGCGCTTCGAGCGGCCATGAGCGTGCGCGTCGTGACGGCGAGGGGGCGACCGTTGAGCTCGACCAGCTCCATGCCGGGCCGGATCGTCGCGTCGGCGCTCAGATTGACATCGATAAACGCCCTGCCGTCGACGAACCGAAGAACGAACGGAAACGCATCATGGGACGCGTGCATCGATGCCAAAGCATCGGGCGGAGCGACAATGCTGGTGTGCGAATTGCGGATCGCGGCGATCAGCGGTGCAAGCATGCGGTAAAAGGCCAAATCGGTCATGGGCCGATTGAGCTGACGCTCGATTGCGTTCAGCTGCCCGTCGATTTCAGCTTTCGGCGTGTAGCGGGACGGAGCAGGATGAGCGTGTTCGAGCGAGAAACGGAGCCGTTGGAAATCCTCCCGCAGCTGAGCGACCGACAGGTCGTGGGTGACGATAACCGCCGGTGCGGTTGCAACATTGTGTCCGGTAGGCGCGGCTGCGGGCGCTGCGGACATCGGCCCGAGCAATGCTATCACGCATGTACAGAACCAGATAAACATTCGCATTGCTGGTCCATCTCCTTATTTGGTATACCGTATACCACAGCTGTAGTGAGAATGCCTTGATGTCAAGTTGCCTCTCGGGAAAGATCGTAAAGCTCGAGTTGCCGCAGGAAGCCGCGGCTCGGTTACGACGCTCCATCGTTTTGGGCGAGCTTCCCCCCGGATTCCGATTGGTCGAGCGTGATCTCGCGATGGAGCTGGGGATCAGCCGGACGCCGGTGCGCCACGCCCTTTTCGTGCTTCAAGAAGAGGGGCTGGTGTCATCTTGCGAGGGCCGCGGCTTGCTGGTCAGCCCGTTGGAAGCGGGCGAGATCACCGACATCTATCAGTTGATCGCAGCGCTCGAGAGGGCCGCCGTTCGCCATACAACGCGCGTTACGCACCGCATGTTGGCGGATTTGAAAAACGCCAATCGGCGATTCGGTTCAGCGGAGCAGGATGTCTCGCGGATCATCGGCGCGGATGTGGCGTGGCACCGCGCCCTTACGGGCTTCTCGACGAACCAGGCCGTCAACGCGTTGCTCGAGCCCCTGCGGGTTCGATCCGAGCGCTACGAGCGCGCATTCTTTCGCACCATCTTGAACCGCGATCGCTCGGTCGAGGATCACGGCCGCATCGAAGCACTGCTGGAGGCTGGCGACCTTGCCGGCGCGGCCGAGACGGTCGAGGCGCACTGGATCGACGCGATCACGCCGATGCTCGCGGCCTTGAACAGCGCTCGACCGCAGCCGGTTTAGGCCGCCACCTTCGCCCGGCTCGCCTTCTTGCGTTCGTGCGGGTCGA
>JBDSKT010000116.1:0-5847 GCA_039916765.1 Sphingomonas sp. | reverse complement strand
AGCAGCAGCGCGTTGGTGCACAGGATGACGAACTTCTTTTTCGCGATATACCCTTGCACGATCCTGGGCATTTCGCGGTGGAGCAAGGGCTCGCCGCCGGCGATGGAAACGGCGGGCGCGCCGCATTCGTCGATCGCGTCCATGCACTGGTCATAGCTCAACCGCTGGTTGAGGATCGCATCCGGATAATCGATCTTGCCGCAGCCCGGGCACGCGAGATTGCAGCGCAACAGCGGCTCGAGCATCAGCACGAGGGGATATTTTCCGCCCGAAATATGCTTTTTGAGGGTGTAGCCGCCGATGCGGGCAAGAACGGAAAGCGGCAGTGTCATGGTCTATGTTCCCGTGGCCCGCAGGGTGGGCGGCTATGCCACGTTTGCGCGCGGCTGGGTGAATTTCGACATTTATCCCTAATCCATCGCGCAGTGCAACGCGAACCTCAGATGGGTTTCGGCGCGGCGTATGCGGCTGTCCCGGACTCGAACCTCGCTCGTTGCAGCCGTTCTCGTCACATCTCCCGTTCATCCCCTAGACCGTAAAACGGCGCGCGCCTATGACATCGGGGCGCAAGACAGGAGTGTTTGCATGCGTATCATCCCGCTCGGAGCACTGGTCGCTACGTTCGCCATGACCGGTCCGTCATTGGCTCAAGCAACCGATCCGGCGCAGGCGCCAATCCATTCGCTCGACGACGGATTGCTCGGCATCATGAAAAACAAGGCTGCGGGCGTCAAAGGGCGCGCCGCCACGATCGCGCCGGTAATCGATCGGGTTTACGATATCCCGTTGATGACGCGGCTGTCGGTGGGGTCGGCGTGGCCGACGATCGCGCCCGGCGACCAGAGTTCGCTCGTGACGGCATTCCGTCGCATGACGATCGCGCAATATGCGTCGAACTTCGATGCCTTCTCCGGTGAATCGTTCAGTATCGACCCAAAGATCGAGACGCGCGGCGCCGACAAGCTGATCCGCACCACGCTCAACGTCCCCAAGGGTGCTCCGGTCGCGATCGCATACCGCCTGCGTCAGAGCGGCGGAAGCTGGAAGGTGATCGACGTATTTTACCGCAACTCGATCAGCCAGCTCGCGACCAAGCGCGCCGATTTCGCGGGCGTGCTGTCATCGGGCGGCGCGAAGGCGCTGATCGCGCACCTCAACGCGCTGTCGGCCAAGGCCGGCGGTTGAGCGTTTCGGCGCTCGTCCAGGCGCTGCTTCTGCTGGCTTCTCCCGTTCCGGCCGGGGCGACGCGACTGCCGGTCGGCGCGGTCCAGGGCACGACGCCGGCCGTATCGCGGGCCGGCACCGGCCAGAGTACGCAACCGCTTTCGCCCGAGCCACTGGCCTCAAATGGCACGCGCGACGGCCAGGCGGCGCATGCCCACCACCATACACCCGGCGACCCGTTCGAGGGTTTCAATCGCCGCATGTTCGGGCTGTTCCAGGGGCTCGATAATGCCGTCTTTCGCCCCGCCGCCATGGGTTACAAACATGCTGTTCCCAAGCCTTTGCGCGGCGGCCTGCGACATTTCCTTAGCAACCTTGGCGAGCCGCTGGTTTTCGTGAACTACCTGCTCCAGTTCAAACCAGGCAAGGCGGTCGAAACGCTTGGGCGGTTCGTGATCAATTCCACGCTGGGGGTCGGCGGGCTTATCGATGTTGCGAAAACGCGCGGGTTCCGCCTTCCGCACCGGCCCAACAGCTTCGGCAACACGCTTGCGATCCACGGCGTGAAGCCGGGGCCGTATATCTTCCTGCCGTTCATTGGCCCAAGCACACTGCGCGACCTGATCGGCGGACAGGGCGAGGCGCTGGTCTATCCGCTGGCGATCGGTAGGCCGTTCGATCGTGCCGCTTATCAAATATCGCAGGCAGTGATTACCGGGCTCGACCAGCGCGCCGAATCCGATGACGATCTGAACGCGCTTTATGCCGGGGCGGTCGATCCGTATGCGAGCCTGCGCTCGTCCTACCTCCAAGAGCGTCAGGGGGAGATCGACCATATCCGCCGCAAGTCGGCGAGCGTCGCCGTGCCTGAACTCGACGAACTGCTCGCCGACCCCGCGGGCGCGAATACCGGGACGGCGCCGGGCGCCACTCCCGAACTGGCCGATCCGCTGGCGGATCCGGCGCGGACGCCGCCTCCTGTCCCGTCGGCCAAGACGACGACCACCGAACCCGACACATCGGACCCACTGAGTGACCCAGCCGACGGGAAACCGAGGTCTAAACCTTAGCTCGTCGCGGCGGCCCGAGCAGGGCGGGCTCGAAGACCAATGCGCAGATCAACGTCCAGGCCAGCGAGATCAGAAGGATCTTGCCCATGCTCGCGGTCCCCGGATGATGCGAGAGCCACAGGCTGCCGAATGCCGTGCCGGTCGCGAGCGCGCTGAACAACACGGCGCGCGCAAGGCTCGATTGCAGTAGATCGGTCGCGCCGCCACGCCACGCCATCACGAAATAGATGTGGAACGCGACACCGACGCCGAACAGCAGCGGAAAGGCGATGATATTCGCAAAATTGATCGGCTGGCCGATCGCGACGCACGTCCCGAGCGTCAGGAAGATCGACAGGATCACCGGGGCGAGCGTGAACGCAACTTCGCGCGCGTTGCGCAGCACGGCGAACAGCAACAGGCTGACCAAGGCGAAGGCGATGATCCCGGCTTGCACGAACGCACCCGCGATAGTCGATGCGGCGGCCTGTGTGGCGACCGGCAGGCCCGACACATCGGGCGTCACCGCGCTCACCGCGTCGCGGAAACGGCGCATCACCCGGTTGTCACCGGCGTCGCCCGACGGAAAGACCTCCAGCCGATACCGGCCGTCGGGCGTGCGCCAATCGCGCACCAGCGCTGGAGGGAGGGTATCGGACGCGACCGCTTCCGCCTGAAGTATGGCCCTGGTCTGCTCGAGCATCGTGCCGAGCGGTTTGGCGAGCATGTCGTTCACCGCGCCGCGTTGCGCTGGTCGCGCGCGGGCAAGGCGATCGAACGCTGCGGCGAGACGGCGCGCGTCGTCGCTGCTCGCACCGGGATGCGTTTGCGCGGTTCGGGCCAAACGCCCGGAGAGCATCGATAGCGACCGGACCAGCTCGGCATCGTCCGGCGCGGAGGCCAGTTCGAACGGATTGATCGTCACGTCGAGCAGCAACGACGCATCCTGAATCGCGGCCAGTTTTGGTGCCTGGTCGGCCGGGACGAAGCTGTCGAGCGAGACGACCTGCTTGACCTCCGGAAGCACCGCCAGCTTTCGCGCCAGCTGCACGGCGGCGGCGTGGCTCGGTGCGAGAACGCCAATTGTATTCGGCGTTCGGTCCGGATCGCGGGTCAGATCGGCCAGCGTGCGCATCGCCTGCCCATTGGGATCGCGCAGGTCCATCGGGTTGAAGTCGAACACGACCCTGGGCAGCAACGCAATGCTCAGGACCATCGCCGCGACGAATGTCCAGAGCACCTTTCCGCGCTCGCGCGCGAGCCAGCGATCGACAGGCGCCATCGCGGAAAAGCCTACCTCTCCGCGCGATGTCGGGGGCCTGACCAGCATCACGATCGCCGGCAGCAGCGTGACGCTGAAGGCCAGTGCGATGACCATCCCCAATCCGGCGATGACGCCCAGCTCGGCGATCCCGACATAAGCGGTCGGAAGGAATGCGCCGAAACCGAGGAACACCGCGCCGCCCGCTAGCAGTAAAGGCGCGCCAAGCGCCTCGCTTGCCCCTCGCAGCGCATCTGGCAACGTCGCGCCCGCTGCCCGCTCCGCGTTGAAGCGCACGCAGATCTGGATCCCGAAATCGACGCCCAGTCCCACGAAAAGCGGAATGAAGGCGATCGAGATGAGATTGAGCCGCCCTACCGCAAGCAGCCCCACGGCCAACGTGACGATCAGCCCGATCACGATCGTTGCCATGATCGCAGCGACCAGCCGCACCGACCGCGTCGCCAGCCATAAGGTGAGCAACATCGCCCCGAGCATGACCAGCCCGACCGCGCCGATATTGTCTTGCAAGGTCGAGAATTCCTCGTCCGACAGCGGCACATCGCCGGTCAGCCGGACGCTCACGCCGTGCGCCGCATCCAGCCCGAGCGACCGCGCCGCGGTGTGAACCGCATCGCCCGCATCCGCACCCGGAGTGATCGAGCCGTAATCGAGCACTGGCCGCGCGAGGATCAACCGCCGAGTCGGCACGGCCAGGCCTGAATTGGCCCCGGCGAACAGGCGTTGCCACGAGAAGAAGGCGCGCTTGCCAGCAAGCGACTTCTCCGTCGCGCTCGCCAACTCGCGCATTGGCGCGGCGATCCGTGCCAGCGTCGCGTCCCCCCGATCGACCCCGTCGAGCATCGTTCCCAACGACACGGTCACACCGCGCAGCGAGGGATCGGCGGCGAGTGGACCGAGCAGCGGCTGCGCCTTGATCAACGTCGCCGTGGCATCACGCACGTCGCCGGGCAAACCGAACAACAGGCCTTCGCGTGCGAAGAAATCGCCGCCATCGGGGCGGCTGACGGCGCGGAAATGCTTGGCGTCGGCGGCCATTTTGGCGGCCAGCGTGGCGGCTGCTTGCTCGGCCAATTCAGGCGTCGCGCCATCGACCACCACCAGCATGGCGTCGCGTAATTGCGGGAAGGCATCGTCCATCGCACGCTCGTGCTGCCGCCAGGCGACATTGGGCGAGATCAGCTCGGCGGTATCCGTGGTCATCGCGAAATGACCGGCGGTGAAAAGGAGCGCGATTGCCGCGAGGAGCAGCGACGCGGTCAGTGTCAGAACCGGGCGGCGGACACTGGCTGCGACCGCATTCGGCACCAGCGTTCGCAGCGACACCTTCAACGCACTTGCGGCCCCGAAGGACCCAGAAAATAGCGTGTCTTCAACTGTATCGTCTGGTCGCCCCCATTATAGGCGAATACAGCGTCGGTCCATTTCGGTGGACTGAGGTGGATCGGCGCGTCGTTGGAAAAGCCAACGCCCTCCTTGGGAATGCCGAACAACGCGCGATCGACCTTATGGTTGAGATTTTCGTCATGAAACACCTGTGCGGCATAGCGCCCCGCCGGAATGCCGCGCGCGAGCACAAGGGTCATCCCAGGATGAGCCGGCGCCGAGGCCGAATAAGGGCAGGTTTCCTTGAGGAAATTCGCTTCGGGGCAAATATCGACGTGCACGACACCTTTCGCGTTACGCACGTTGGTCACCCGCACGGTCAGGATGCCCGACACCGGCGCCGCGCCGATACACCACACCGCGGTGACCGCAAGCACTGCCGCCCGTATCGTGATCCGGTTCATGCCGCCCCTTCGGCGAGTTCGCTGCTATTGTGCCGTAGAGCTTTGAGGACGGTATCGACGATGGCGTCGGCGTCGAGGCGTGCGGCGGCATATTGTTTGTCGGGGGCGTCCTGGTCCTGGAACGCGTCGGGGAGGCGCAGTGTGCGCAGTTTGAGCCCGGCGTCGATCAGCCCGGTGTCAGAGGCGAGCGTCAGGACATGCGCGCCGAGCCCGCCGACGCTGCCTTCCTCGATCGTCACCGCGACCTCGTGGGTGGTCAGCAGCTTGCGGATCAGCTCCTCGTCGAGCGGTTTGGCGAACCTGAGGTCGGCGACCGTGGTCGACAGCCCGCGCGCATCGAGCAGGTCGGCCGCCTTCAACGCCTCGGCCAGCCGCGTGCCGAGCGACAGGATCGCCACCTTCTTGCCGTGCCGCACGATCCGCCCCTTGCCGATGGCGAGCCGCTCAGGGCTGTCGGGCAGCGCCACCCCGGTGCCGTTGCCTCTGGGGTATCTGACCGCGATCGGCCCGCTGTCGTGGAGCGCGGCGGTGTGCGTCATGTGCACCAGTTCCGCCTCGTCGG
>JBDSKT010000115.1:0-8346 GCA_039916765.1 Sphingomonas sp. | reverse complement strand
GCGATCAAAGATGGGTACATCAAATCGGTCGATGATCCGGTAACGCGCTACATCCCCGATCTCGCGGGGAGCGGCTATGACGGGGTGAGCATTGCACAGCTTCTCACCATGACATCAGGCGTCAAATGGAACGAAGATTACACCGATCCCAAGTCGGACGTGGCGCAAATGTTCGCGCATCCGGTGCCGGCGGGAGGTGATCCGATCGTCGCCTATATGCGCACCTTGCCGCGCGAAACCGCGCCGGGCAGCAAGTGGGTCTACAAGACGGGCGAGACTAATTTGATCGGGACGCTCGTCGAGCGGGCGACCCACAAGCCGCTCGCGAATTATCTGAGCGAGAAAATCTTCAAGCCATACGGCATGGAACAGGACGCCTTCTGGATGGTCGATCAGGCTGGCCATGAAATCGGGGGATGCTGTTTGTCCGTCAGCCTGCGCGATTATGCGCGGATGGGGCAGTTCGTACTCGAAGGCGGCGCGGGGGTAGTACCGGCCAACTGGTTCGCGGAAGCGACGCGGTCGCACGCCGATATCGGGCGACCCGGATTTGGCTACGGGTACCAGTGGTGGACCTTCCCGGACGGGAGGTTCGGTGCGCAGGGCATCTTCGGCCAAGGCATCATGATCGACCCGGCGCACCGCGTGGTCGTAGCGGTATCGGCGGCGGCACCCAGCGCGACCGATAATGCCTATGGCGCGGTGCGGATGGCTTTTATGCACAAGCTGCTGGAGGCTGCGGCGAAATAGTCTCAGCCGTCGACGCGCTCGAAATGGCCGGTGGAAAAACCGTCGATCGCGAGCTGGACGATGCGGTCCGCCACGACCGACGGCTCCTTGACCGAGGCGGGATCCTCGCCCGGATAAGCGCGCGCGCGCATCGCGGTGCGTGTCGCTCCAGGATCGAGGATGGCGGTGCGGATCCTGCTGACCTGCTCGACCTCGTCGCCATAGGCCGTCACCAGCGTTTCGAACGCAGCCTTCGACGCGCCGTATAACCCCCAATAGGCGCGCGGGTTGCGTGCGACGCTCGACGTAATCCCGATCACGCGCGCGCCGGCGGATTGGCGCAGCATCGGATCGAATGCGGCGATGAGCGCAGCCTGGGCACTGACATTCAGCGTCATGACAGTCGCCAGCTCGCGCGGATCGATCGCCGGCACCGCGCCAAGACTGCCCAGCGAGGCGGCGTTCAGGACCATGATGTCGAGCTTCTTCCAGCGTTCGCCGACGGCGGCGGCAAGCTTGGCGATGGCGTCGGTCTGGGTGAGGTCGAGCGGGGCGATGGTGGCCGATCCGCCCGCCTCGAAGACAGCGTTCTCGACGTCTTCCAGCCCTCCCGCGGTACGCGCGGTGATCACGACATGCGCGCCCTTCGCGGCGAGTGCGAGTGCGGTGGCTGCGCCGATCCCGCGACTCGCACCGGTGACAAGCGCGATTTGGTCCGTAAGGGGTCGGTCGGAGGAAGGCTGGTCGGTCATGCCGGCGCGCTTGCCCGAGCGCGATGGCCGCGGCAAGCCCGTCTCACCGCACCCGTTCGGCGAGCAGCGCGAACTGATCGACCGCGGCGACCTCATCCTGGTCGGTCAGCGTCGTCGGATAATCGCCGGTGAAGCAGGCGTCGCAGTGGCTCGGGCGGATATCGGCGCGGCCATGCTCGCCCAGCGCCTTGTATAGCCCGTCGATCGAGACGAACGCCAGGCTGTCGGCGTGGATGAAATCGGTCATCTCAGGAACATCATGGCGCGACGCGAGCAACTTGGCGCGCTCCGGCGTATCGACCCCGTAGAAACAGCTATGTCGGGTCGGCGGCGAGGCGATCCGCATATGCACTTCGGCGGCGCCGGCATCGCGCATCATCTGCACGATTTTGAGGCTGGTCGTCCCGCGCACGATCGAATCGTCGACCAGGATGACCCGCTTGCCAGCAATAAGCGCGCGGTTTGCGTTATGCTTGAGCTTGACCCCCAGATGGCGAACCTTGTCGCCCGGCTGAATGAAGGTGCGCCCGACATAATGCGAACGGATGATGCCGAGCTCGAACGGAATACCCGATTGCTGCGCGTAACCAAGCGCTGCAGGCGTGCCGGAATCGGGCACGGGAATGACGAGATCCGCATCGACCGGCGCCTCGATCGCCAATTGCGCGCCGATCTCTTTCCGCACGGTATAGACGCTGCGATCGTCCGAGATCGAATCGGGCCGCGAGAAATAGACGTATTCGAAGATACACGGGCGCGGCGCGGCGGGGGCGAAAGGGCGGTGCGAGCTGATTTCCGTGCCCTTGACGATGACCAGTTCGCCCGGTTCGATCGATCGGACATATTCGGCACCGACCACATCGAGCGCGACCGTTTCCGAGGCGAAGATGACCGCCCCATCTTCCTCGGGTCCGAGCTTGCCCATCACCAGCGGCCGGATACCGAGCGGATCGCGGCACGCGATCATTCCCTCGGGCGTCATCACGATCAGCGAATAGGCTCCCTCCACCTGCTTCAACGCGTCGATGAACTTGTCGAGGAAGGTGCGGTAATTGGACATCGCGACGAGATGGATGATCGTCTCGGTGTCCGAGGTGGACTGGAAGATCGAGCCCCTGCGCACGAGATCGCGTCGCAGCCGCATCGCGTTCGAGATATTGCCGTTATGCGCCACCGCAAATCCGCCCGAGGCGAGCTCGGCGTAGAGCGGCTGTACGTTGCGGAGCGCCGTCTCTCCCGTCGTCGAATAGCGCACATGGCCGCACGCCACATTGCCGCGTAATGCCTGGATGATCTCGTCGCGATCGAAATTACCCGCGACATGACCCATGGCGCGGTGGGTGTGGAATTCGACCCCGTCGAAGCTGCTGATCCCCGCGGCCTCTTGCCCGCGGTGCTGCAGCGCATGCAGCCCCAGCGCGACGACCGCGGCAGCGCTGTCGTTGCCGGAGATACCGAATATGCCGCACTCTTCGCGCAGCTTGTCCCCATCTTCGGGGGCGTCGAACGGGTTTGTGGTCAGCATGGCGCCCTTCGAGGAGGAGGTAGCGACGAGCGGGCATATAGGGGTGCCGACCGGGTTTGTCGCGCTTTTGTGACATGCGGCGGGATCGCTTGGCCGCATCGGCGGTTTTTGGCGGATCAGGAGGTGCGCATCATGCCGAAAGACCATGGCCCCACGATCAAGAACGACAAATTGTACGAGGACCTGCGCCGCGACGGCGCGTCGAAGGAGAAGGCGGCGCGAATCGCCAATGCCAAGGCGGCGGGGACGATCGACCACCGCAGCACGCATCTGGAAGATCGCGCCAAGGACGATCTGGAAACGGAGGCGAAGGAGATCGGCATCGACGGCCGGTCCAAGATGGACAAGGACGAGCTCGTCAAGGCGATCCGCGATCACAAATAAGTGGGCCCGGGGCGGGGCGAAAGTTCCGAAGGTTCCGGGAAAACGACAATTCTTCCCCCCTCAACGCGGCCGGGGCGGATCGTAGATCCGCTCGTAGCGACGGAGCGGCTCGCCGTAGCAGGCGGCGAAGAGCAGGCGATTGTTGAGCACGCGGCGGTGGCCGAGCAGGCGACCCAACCTCGTGACGGGGACAAGCCGGCCCTCGCGCCCGATCCGTAGCGCCTCGTCGTAAGACCGCAGCCGACCCTCCTCGAGCGCTGCGTCCCATGCAGCGGCGAAGCTTTCGGCGCCGGCGCGTTTACGCAGGCGATTGGCACTCTGCGGTGTCATCCCGATCGCCCGCGCCGCCGCCGCGACACCACCATGGCTGGCAAGCAACTCAATGAACGCCGCCTGCCGGTCCGGCGACCAGCCGTCATGACGGCTGGTCGCCGTTGGGACGGGTATGAAGGCGAGCGGATCGTCGCCTGAATCATGGGGAGGGGTCGAGTCGGTCATCCGACAGGGTATGACTGAAGCGGGGTGTTGTAGGACAGCGCGATTTCGCAGGTGGTCGCCAGCTTAGCCCGCAGGCGGAAAGCGAACCGACGACGGTCGTGTCATCTGCTCGGTTTTGAAAGCGTTGCCGCACCGTACGATGCGCCCGTCCGCCCGGTCGTGATGAAGTCGCGCATCATGCGGAAGTAACCGTCGGGTTGTCGTGTCGACAGGCGTGTGCCGTCCGGCGTCGTTATATATTCGTAGATGCCGTGTTCCGCGTGAGGGAAGACGGCGGTGGTGATCGGTTTGCCCGCCGCTGTCAGGGTTTTTAATCGTCGGGCGGTTTCGGTGCTGGGTGCGTCGATATCGTCTTCGCCGAGGATCCAGAGTTGCGGCATGGAGAGATTGCGCAGGACAGGCATCGGATCGTATTGGAAGGGAATGCCGGGAGCCAGCGTCGGTTCGAGTTCGCGCAGATCGGCCTCGGTCTTGTCAAGAACGATGAAGCTGAAGTTGCCCCGGACGAACTTGAACCATGGTTTGCGGCCATATTTGGCACGAACCGCTGCGACCTTGTCATAGCCCTTGCTGGCGTTGCTCAGCATGACGGTCTGAGTCGCGTCAGCGACCTCCATCGCCTTGGCTATCTCGGCCGTGCCGAAACCGTGCCGCGTCATATCAAGCACGATCGCCTCGCGATCCTCTTCGAGCGGCGAAACCGCCAATCCAAAACTGACGATCACGAAGTCGACCGGCTCGATCCGGGCCGCCAGTGGAGCGACCCAGCCACCCTGACTTCCCCCTTGATAGCCAGTCCGCCCCGCGCGAGCGCCGGCAAGGCGTTTCGCCTCGCGCATGGCCGCGATCGCATCGGTCGCGAGCATCAGGTAGCTTTGCGTATAGTTGCCACCCGATGCGCCGGTGCCGCGCTTGTCATAGACAAACGCGCCGATGCCCTCTGACGGAAAAAGTCGCTGTAGCGCATAGTTGTCACGCGCGGAATCGTGTTCCGACCCGTGCACGAGAACCACGATCGGCACTTTGCCCTTTCCCTTAGGCATGATCAGCCGCCCCGCAAGCTCGACGCCCGAACCTTGGAACCGGGTTTCTGTGACGTCGAATTCGATGCGTCTTCCAGGAACGCCCGCAAAATCGATCGACGAGCGGGCGCAATCGAACGAAACCTCCTTGCCGTCGGGACGATCGGTCCAGCCCAGCGTGCTCGCCAAGCCACCACTCGTCGTCGCCGTCAATTTGCCAGTCGTGCCATCCTTGCGGCGCCAACGTAAGGTGGTCTGATCGACCGATGCCACATCGACATCGCTGCCATCGGCTAAGCGGTATGTTCCGGCGCGGCAATCCAGTTGTTCCGCGTAACAGGGAGCCGCGGCGAAGACCGCGGCTGCGACGGTGCTCAGGAGCGAGCGTTGCAGATGTGAAAAGGTGGGATTGATATGAGACCTGTCGGGTAGTGTATTATGTATACAATACACAGTCAAGCGAGTGGATCGCGCGGGACCAAGTGAAGGTGAGTGTTGTCCGCGCGCCATGTTCCACGCTAGCACACAGGTATGACGACCTCCCGCGACGCCGGCCTCACGCTTGACCCCGCTTTCGACGCTCATCGCCTGATCACCGCCGTCGTCACCGACCGGGCGAGCGGCGCGGTGTTGATGGTCGCGCACATGAATGCCGAGGCGCTCGTCCGGACGCGGGCGACGGGCGAGGCGCATTTCTGGTCTCGCAGCCGGCAGTGTTTATGGCGGAAGGGGGAGACGTCGGGGCACGTCCTTCGCGTGGTCGAACTGCGCATCGACTGCGACCAGGACGCGGTGTGGGTGATCGCCGATCCGGCCGGGCCGGCGTGCCACACCGGTGCGGCAAGCTGCTTCTACCGCCGGATCGAGGGTGACGCGTTGGCCCCCGTCACGTGAAGCGCTGGGCGGCGGCAATCGCGTTGCTGTTGGCGGCGGGATGCTCACGCCAACCGACGCCCGGCTCGGCGACCACGGACAATGGCGCCACCGGACTAGAAGCAGCGGCGATCCAGGCTGGGGTCATCCCCGATCCGAAGGATACCGACATTACCGGGCTTTATGCGCGCGATACCGACCGGATCTGCGTCGTGCCGAGTGCGACTGCCTACCGCATCGGCGTGTTCGTCGATTACGGCGAGCAGCTGAGTTGCGGCGGATCTGGCACGGCGACCCGCGTCGGCGAATTACTGCACGTCAATTTCGACGGCGCCTCCGGGTGCAGCTTCGACGCGCGGTTCGAGGGTGATCGCATCGTCTTTCCGGGGCGCGTGCCCGAGGCGTGCCAGACAATCTGCGTCCGCCGCGCGTCGATCGCCGGGCTTGCGGTCGATCGGTTGAGCGCATCGGTGTCCGAAGCTTCGACGCTGCGCGATGGGCGGGGTAAGCTGCTCTGCGCCAGCGGCGGATGATCTTGACGTTTACGTAAAGCGCGAATACTCCGGAACGATGCAGAGCGTCGCCGCCTATGCCACCATTCCGCACCACCCGGAACGCGAGCATTTCTCGATCTCCGACCTTTCGGCCGAGTTCGGCGTTACTGCCCGCGCGCTGCGCTTTTACGAGGATGAGGGGTTGATCGCTCCCGTGCGTAAGGGGACGGCGCGGATCTATTCGCATCGCGATCGGGCTCGGCTGGCGTGGATCCTGCGCGGCAAGCGCGTCGGGTTCAGCCTGGCCGACATTCGCGAGATGATCGACCTGTACGATGAGGGGGACGGGCGCCAGCACCAGAAGGCGGTGACGATCGACAAGTGCCGTGCGCGGATCGATCTGCTCGACGCACAGAAGCTCGATATCGACGCGGCGATCGGGGAGCTCAACGACTTCGTCACCTTGCTCGAAACGAACGGCGCCCAGGGGCGTCTCAGGGATTAGACATCATGCCGCAATATACCCCCCCTGTGCGCGATACGCGCTTCGTGCTCGACCATGTTGTCGGGTTGGCCGATTATGCTGCTCTGCCGGGGTTCGAAAATGCGACGCCGGACACGGTCGATGCCGTGCTGGATGAGGGCGGCAAGTTCGTCGCCGAGGTGCTTTTCGCGCTCAATCATTCGGGCGATCAGCAGGGTTGTACGCGGCACGAAGACGGATCGGTGACGACGCCCGACGGGTTCAAGGCAGCCTATGCGGCGTTCGTCGAAAGCGGTTGGGGCACGCTTTCCGCGCCGGAAGAGTTTGGCGGCCAGGGGATGCCGCACGTCGTCTCGACCGCGTTCCAGGAATATATGATTTCCTCGAACATGGCTTTTGCCATGTATCCCGGCCTGACCCACGGCGCGATCGCCGCCTTGCTGGTCAAGGGCTCGGACGAGCAGAAAGCCAAGTACGTCCCCAATATGGTGAGCGGCAAATGGGGCGGGACGATGAATCTGACCGAGCCGCAATGTGGCACCGATCTTGGCCTGATCCGCACCCGCGCCGAGCCGCGGGCGGATGGATCGTACGCGATCACCGGGACCAAGATCTTCATCTCGTCGGGCGAGCATGACCTGACCGAAAACATCATCCATCTTGTACTGGCGAAGACGCCGGGCGCGCCGGAAAGCTCGAAGGGCATTTCGCTGTTCGTCGTGCCGAAATTCCTTGTCAGCGACGACGGATCGCTCGGCGCGCGCAATGCTGTGTCGTGCGGGTCGATCGAGCACAAGATGGGCATCCACGCCAATTCGACCTGCGTGATGAATTACGATGGCGCGACCGGCTGGCTGGTCGGCGAGGAGATGAAGGGCCTGGCAGCAATGTTCATCATGATGAACGCGGCGCGGCTGGGCGTCGGGCTGCAAGGGCTGGGCGTGGCCGAGGTGGCCTATCAGAATGCGGTGCAATATGCGCATGACCGGCGGCAGGGCCGGTCGCTCACGGGCGCCAAGGAGCCGAACGAAAAGGCCGATACATTGTTCGTCCACCCGGACATTCGCCGCATGCTGATGGATGCGAAGGCCTGGACGGAGGGGTTGCGCGCCTTGTGTCTGTGGGCGGCGCTGCAGGTCGATCTCGAACATGCCGCAGCGAGTGAAGAGGACGGGCAGATGGCTGCCGACCTGATCGGCCTGCTTACGCCGGTGATCAAGGGCGTCGGCACCGACAAGGGCTATGACATCGCGACCAACGCGCAGCAGGTTTATGGGGGGCATGGCTACATCGCCGAATGGGGCATGGAGCAGTACGTCCGCGATGCGCGGATCGCGATGATCTATGAGGGCACCAACGGCGTGCAGGCGATGGATCTGGTCGGCCGCAAACTGGCGCAGAACGGTGGCCGCGCGGTGCAGGCACTGTTCAAGATCGTCGGCCAAGAGGTCGCGGCGGGCAAGGGCGACGCGGCGACCGCCGATGTCGCCGGTCGGCTGGAAAAGGCCAATGGCGAGCTGCAGGCGGCAACGATGTGGTTCATGGCGAACGGCATGCAGAACCCCGACAATGTCGGCGCCGGGGC
>JBDSKT010000114.1:0-10275 GCA_039916765.1 Sphingomonas sp. | reverse complement strand
CGCGTCCGAACCCATCGCCGAGATGTGTGTCCCCGGTTTCACCCATTCACGCTGGACGAGCGCCTCTCGCGCCGCAGTGACGGTAACGACGATATCAGCTGACGAAATTGCGTCCGGCAGGTCGGCCCGCGCGCAATCCGGAATACCGGTTTCGCGTTGTGCACGTTCGGCAAGGTATTCGGCGTCGGCCAGCCGGCGGCTCCACACGCGAAGGCGGCGGATCGGACGTACTGCGCAGGCGGCCATCAGCTCGAACCATGCCTGATGCCCGGCGCCGATCAACGCCAGACTGCTGCTTTCGGGGCGGGACAGGTGGCGGATGGCGACGCCATCGGATGCAGCCGTGCGTAGCGCCGTCAGGTGCGACGCCGCGATCAACGCGTGAGGAAGGCCCGTCGCAGGATCGAGCAGCAAGGTGGTAGACGCGTGGGCGCGTTGTCCGCGTTGTCGGTTTCCGGGCCAATACGTGCCGATTTTGACGCCAACGAGCGCGGACGAATCGATCGCGCCGCCCTTCACGCTAAACAAATTTGCTCGATCGGTACCGCGCCCCAACACGACCGGACAGATCTCAGCCTCGCCCCGGTGCAACTGGACAAAAACCCGTTCCACGGCGTCGATGGCGTCGTTCATCCCGACAACCTGTGACGCAACCGCTTCGCTGACAAGAAACATATATCCTCCGCTAGATCTGCCTTCCTTATAGGTATATACTTGTCATATAGTCCAGAGTTGACAACGAGTCTCATTCTACGTACGAGCCACAGCACGGCAGTTTCCCGGCAAAATTGCCCAGGTTACAGCAGGAGTTGCATCGATGTTCCCAACCGTCCGTTGGATCATGCCGAAAGGCCTCCTCGCGATGTGCCTCACCGTCTTGTCCGGCAGTGCAGCTGTCGCGTGCGAGAATGGCGTTTATGCCGGCCCCGAGGGGCAGCGAGTGGTCATCAATAACCGGGCATATGAAGGCGCTCCGCCGCAAATGGCGTCACGGGTTCGCTGATGGGCGCTTTGGCGCGAAATCGGCGGTCGACAGCCCAGTCCACTGTACCGCCACCACGTTGGAGGTATCCGATGGGTATCTGCGGTTGCTGGGAGATTGGGCCAAGGGAAAGCTCAACCCGCCCTATGGCCGCGCCGAAAAGATCAGCATCGCCGGAACTGCTAGGCCCGCACAGCGCGCCCATTGAGCAGCTTATTCACTGGCCAAAAGGCGCGTTCATTCGGCCGATGCTCAAGGAGCAGACCACCGCAATATCGTTCAAGCTACGGCGGTGGCGTGCCGGTATGTCGTTTCGAAAGGAGTGATTTGTGCGACCATCCTTGCCGCGCGTGACCGTGCTGCTCTTTGCGCTGCTATCGGACGGCGCCGCCTCGTCGAGCCAGGCACCGGCGCCGCGCTGGCCATCGGGCGGAACGCTGGTCGCGACCGGCTCGATCCGCACGGCGGGGCTGGACGGCGCGTGGCGATCGACGGTCGATCTCGTCGATGGGCGGTTCGATACCCGCTCGGATCTCGGCGTCTACCGCATTGGCGATATCTATGACGGCCGTACGCGGTGGAGACTCGAGCCATCGGGCGGCCACCACCCGCTCGACAGCGACTTCGCGCAGGCCACGGCCCGGACAGAGGCGTGGCTGGCGCGGTTCGGCTGGCTTCAGGCGGGCCACGCCGGCGCCGCGTTTTCCGCGCCGGTTGGAAAGAGCGCGGACGGGCGGATATATTTGATCCGGACGGCGACCCCCTCCGGCGGTCGCCCCGTCCTGTTGTGGTTCGACGCCGCCACGGGCGATCTGATGAAGAGCGAGCGTCGCGGGTGGATGGGGCCGATCGTCACCCGCTACGGCGATTATCGGACGGCATACGGACAGCGCCTGCCGTTCCGGATGTCTGACGACGATCAGACGATCAAGGTTACGCACTACACGATCGCACGCGGCCGGTCGGATGCCCGCTTCGCCCCGCCACCGCAGCCCGACGACACGACTCTTGCCGCGGGCGGGACGACGGTGCCCGCGCCGATCTTTCCCCAGCTCGTCGTCGAGGCGTCGATCAACGGCAGCGCGCCGATGGGATTCGTGTTCGACACCGGCGGCCACAGTGTCCTGACCCCGGCCGCTGCCGACGCACTGGGGCTGACCGCGGTGGGCGGAAGCCAAACCGGCGGGACGGGAACGGGCACCATTACGCAGCGTGATACGCGCGTGAAAACGCTGCGAATCGGCGATGCCGTGCTGCACGACCAGCATTTCTTCGTGCTATCGCTGGGCTACCCGAATATGGAACAAGGCGCCAAGCCGCCGCTTGCCGGGCTGCTGGGACTGGAGATCGCCGAGCGCTTCATCGTCAGGATGAATTACCGGGCCGGCACGCTGACGTTGCTTCCGCGCGATACCCCGCTAGCCTGCCGCGGCAACTGGCAGACGGTGCGCTTCACGGACGATATGCCGACCGTCACGGGCTCACTCGACGGGACTCCCGCCGCGTTCACGATCGATACCGGCAGTACCGGAGCATTGCAGGTATACGATCATTGGGCGCGCCGGCACAATGTCGCCGAACGGTATCGGCACGGAGTCGAGACCTTATCCTACGGCGCGGGCGGCGCGTCGCGCAACTGGGTAAGTCACGGCGGCGAGGTTCGTCTCGGCGACGCAACGATCCGCAAACCGCTGGTCCGTATCACCGACGACAAGAACGGTATCGCGCAGTCGATCACCGAGGCCGGCAACCTTGGCACCGGGATACTCGCCCATTACACGCTCACCTTCGATTATGCCCGCTCCCAGGTCTGTTTCGACTATGTGCCGGGGTACGTTACCGAACCATTCAACCGTTCCGGCATGCGCGCGATCAAGATCGACCCGGACGTATTCGCGGTCAGCCTGGTCAATCCCGGCTCGCCGGCCGCGCTGGCCGGCTTGCGCAAGGACGACCTTATCGTCTCGGTAGAGGGACGATCGGCGCGGCTGCTCAGCGGCGGCGACCTCTCCCGCATCCTGACCCGCACGCCCGGCACCCGGGTGAAGCTCGATTATCTGCGCGACGGCAACATCCACCATGCCGAGATCGCGTTGCGCGAGATGTTGCCGTGAAGCCCAACCGTGACAGCCGGAGCTACGATAGTCAGCTCAATCCGCTTCGAACTCCATGTCATGCCGCCGTTTTGTCGTTGACGACTAAACGGCAGGGTACTGTCAAATCTATGGGGCGGCCGCTTCCCAATGTGATTACGCGATTTATCGACGCCAGAGCGTTCCTTCTATGCTTGTCATTTGATCTCAATGTGTTCCGCAATGACAGCTGTCACCCAAACATATTTGGGCAATCACAGGGGTGACGAAACAACTTTTGATGTCTGCCCCATAGATTTGACAGCACCCTTGCGACCCTTCGCGTCCCGGCCGGTCGCCTGCATATGCCCGTGTGGATCTGCACATATCCAGACATCGGTATAGGCCGGTGGGATGGCGAGCTTGTTGATGCGCGCAATCTCGTCCTTGTCCCTGATCGCAGCGCCGTCCGGCTCACGATAGGCGAACCCCTTGCCGGCGCGCCGGCGACGGATGCCGGCACCTCGTCGGACATATAGGTGAGACCGGCATTTTCCGCTGCCTCCTTGGGATCGACGATGTTCTCCGATTCAGCCTGGGTCGGGTTCACCATGCGCGTGGCAGTCCCTTTGGCAGCGTGAAGCTCAGCGTCGCTTGTGACGTTGCGAAGATGGCCGCTATTTCTGCGGCTGTTAGCGACCGGTCCCGAGCCGCCGTGCATTGGCCGTCGCGGTCTTGTGGATTGGCGCAAGCGCATCGCGACCCAGCCGCGACGACGCTTCGAATGTCCGCATGGCGTAAGCCGCCGAACGCGACGACCAGCCAACCCATTCGTCCGGGGTCAACGGACGTCCGCGTGCCATCAGGCCACCGGCGTAGCGAAGCTGATCCAGATAATCCGACTGCATTCTGAGCAGACCGCTCATCATCGCGCTTCCGGAGCGACCAAACGCCGCAGTCTTTTCCGGCACCATGCGCGAGAGTTCCGCATAGTCGGCGGTCCAGGGCGACCGGATCGCGTCGCCAATGGTCTGCGATCTAGCGGCGATTACGGCCTCCGAGGCCGCGCCGGTCTGCACGACCTTGCGCTGGGTGGTTGCAATGGTCTGCAGGCCGTCGAGCGCACGGGCCCAGTAAGTGAGTGGATCGAACAATTTGGCCTCCTCAGGCAAATAAGATGGACGCTCGTCAGGCGAGGGTGCGCAGCGCCGGTTCGCGGTCGTAGAAGCGCTTGGCAGCAGCCGCGACGAAGTTCGCGTCCAGGCCGGTCACACCGTCATCGGGCGCCACGCCGGCCTTGTCGAGCAGCGGCTGGGCCGCGTCGCTCGCGCCGATCGCCTTCAAATGGCCGAACGCGTCCATCACCCATTGCACGGCGGCGCCTTCCTTCAACAAGGCCGCGCATCCGGCTTCGGACAAGACCAGGGCAACCGCATCGAATATCTGCGACGGCGAGCCGGCAAGCTGGCCATCGGCCTTTTCCATGTTGCCATCGGACAGCTTGGCACCACCGACCTTGGGTGCGATGATCACCGCCTTGCCTTTGGCCTTGGTCACCGCCGTGACCAGCGACTTGAGCGCCGCCGCGTCGCTGCCATCGGCGATCAGGATGCCGACCGCACGGCCCTCCAGCGTATCCTTCATGTTCTTGTGGATCGACAGCGCATCGGACGGCGCCATGTCGACCGGCTCGCGCGCGGCCTTGGCCTTGGGCGGGAGCTTGATGCCCAGCCCGTCGGCGACGCGCTTGGCGAAGTCCTCGTCGACGTTGCGCAAATTGGCGACCATTCGCGGCGGCACTTGATCGAGCAGCCCTACCTTGGACAGTTCGAACACGAACGAGCTGGCGATGTGCGCCTGCTCGCTCTCGGTCTGCGATTTCAGGAACAGCCGCGCCTGACTGTAATGATCGGCGAACAGTTCGGCACGAACGCGCAGTTTGTCGCCGGTCTCGTCCGATCCGGTTGCAGCATTGGTGCTCGCGAACCCCTTCTCGGCGCTTTCGCGCGGGCCGCCCTCTTCGCCATGCGCGGCGAGGCTGTTGGGTTCGTAATTGGCGCGGCCTGTGGGCACCATCGTCTGCATCATCCCGTCGCGCTGGAAATTGCCGAACGGGCAGCGCGGGGCGTTGATTGGGATCTGGTGGAAATTGGTCGTCCCCAGCCGCGACTTCTGCGTGTCCATATAACTGAACAGCCGCCCCTGGAGCAGCGGGTCGTTCGAGAAATCGATCCCCGGCACGATATTGGTTGGCAGGAACGCCGCCTGCTCGGTCTCCGCAAAGAAATTGTCGACGTTGCGGTTGAGCACCATTCGCCCGATCACGCGCAGCGGAACGTCTTCTTCCGGGATGAGCTTCGTCGCGTCGAGCACGTCATAGGACTGCGCATCGGCGAACTTCTGGTCGAACACCTGGATCGCCAGCTCCCATTCCGGGAACGCGCCGGTGTCGATCGCCTCGAACAGGTCGCGGCGGTGATAATCATTATCGGCGGCTTGGAGCTTGAGCGCCTCGTCCCAGATCGTCGACTGGATGCCCAGCTTGGGGCGCCAATGGAACTTGACGAAGCTCGACTTGCCGGCGGCGTTGACCAGCCGGAACGTGTGGACGCCGAACCCCTCCATCATCCGCAATGATCGCGGCAGTGTGCGGTCGGACATCGCCCAGAATAGCATGTGCGTGGTTTCGGGCGTCAGCGAAGCGAAGTCCCAGAACGTGTCGTGCGCGCTGCCCGCCTGCGGATAGCCGCTGTTGGCTTCCATCTTCACCGAGTGGATCAGGTCGGGAAACTTTATCGCGTCCTGAATAAAGAACACCGGGATGTTGTTGCCGACCAGATCCCAATTGCCCTCGCGCGTGTAGAATTTGACCGCAAAGCCGCGCACGTCACGCGGCGTATCGACCGATCCAGCGCCCCCGGCGACCGTGGAGAAGCGCGCGAACAGTTCGGTCTTTTCACCCTTGGTGAACACCGCCGCTTTCGACAGTTCCGAAAGATCGGCGGTCGCCTCGAAGAAACCATGCGCGCCGGAGCCGCGGGCATGGACGATCCGTTCAGGAATGCGCTCGTGATCAAAATGAAAAATCTTTTCGCGCAGCACGAAGTCTTCGAGCAACGTCGGGCCGCGTGCACCACTCTTCAGGCTATTCTGATTGTCGGAGACCGCGACGCCGTGGTTGGTTGTCAGGGTGGGGGAATCGCCCGCTGCCTGTTGATGGGTTTCGCCACCGTTGGCAGTCGTCTGCTTAATCGCTTCAGGCATGAGAACCCCTTCGTTGCCAGAAATTCGGCTTCGAGGGTGCAACGCGCTTACCGGGGAGTGTGTCCGGCCATGTCCGCCAAAACAGATATAAATCGCGCTAATTTGAGTTAGCGGTAACCGCTATCCGAACTTCTCGATCTCACGCCGCCCGTCCGATCTCGGCCCAATTTTCCCCGTTCAAACCGATACGGAACCTGTCTGAGCTGCTCTGCAGCTCCATATCCGAATAGCGACCGCGTTCAGACCGATAGGCTACCTTGGTCCTCTTGACCGTTGTGCCCAGATTGCGTTCCCTTTACGTCCATGCAAATTATTCGGGCAGTGACCTTCAAAGAGGCTCGCTGCATTACGAGCCTCGCAAGATGGAGCTGACCGTTGCCGGATGATCAAGTCGTCGGCGTTGATTTCGCGGATTCGGTTTGGCGCCAAACGGCACCCACGGAGCTGAACCTGGGCGCGTTTTCTGGCTATCGGCCCGATAAAGCCGAATTACGACTGCTTGCCGAAAATCTTCCTTCCTTATGCTGGATTGCGGACGGTGACGGCTCCATCGGCTGGTACAATCGGCGCTGGCACGAATATTGTGGCAGCACGCCTGAGGCTATGGCGGGCTGGGGCTGGCAATCCGCGCATGACCCCGCGATCCTGCCCGAGGTAATGGAGCGATGGACCTTGTGCATTGCCAGCGGCGAAGCGTTCGAAATGACGTTTCCGCTCAAGGGCGCCGACGGCATATTCCGGCCTTTCATGACGCGCATCACGCCGTTGAAGGATTACGATGGGCGAGTTGTGCGATGGTTCGGCATCAACGCCGATGTCAGCGCGCAGCGGAAAGCCGAAGCCGCGCTGGAGGAAAGTGAATCCTATGTCCGGCTCCTGCTGAACTCGAGCGCGGAGGCGTTTTACGCGGTCGATCGTGACGGGGTGACCACGCTGTGCAACGCGACGTTCGTGAAGATGCTCGGGTTCTCCGACGCGGATTCGGCGATCGGGCGCAAGCTGCTCGCGCTGATCCATCACACCCACCCGGACGGCGGTGATTATGATGTTAACGATTGCCCGATCTATCGCTGCGCAACCGACGGCACGCCAGCGCATGTGACCGACGAACTGTTTTATCGGCTCGACGGGACAGCGGTCCCGGTGGAATATTGGGTCAAGCCGATCACGTTCGATGACGTGCATCGCGGTGCGATCTGCACGTTCATCGACATCACTGACCGACTGATCGCGCGTGCCAAACTGGTCGCCAGCGAAGCCGAGTTCCGCACCTTCGCGCAGGCCATGCCCAACCAGGTGTGGGCGTCGCAACCCGATGGACTGCTCGATTGGTTCAACGAGCGTGTCTACGATTATGGCGGATTCGGTGCGGGCGAACTCGACGGTAATGGCTGGGTCGCGATGGTTCACCCCGATGACCTCCCGTTCGCGATCGAACGCTGGAGTGCCGCCCTTGCGTCGCGGGAGAATTACGAGACCGAATTCCGCCTGCGCCGGGCCGACGGCGCGTATCGCTGGCACCTGGCGCGCGCCGTGCCGATCCATGCCGCCGATGGTGCCCCCGCCCGGTGGATCGGCACCAATACCGATATCGAAGACCAGAAAACTGCGAGTGCGGCGCTCGCGGCGCTGAATGCCACGCTCGAGCGCCGGGTTGCCGAACAAACCGCGGAGCGCGATCGCCTGTGGCAAACCTCCCAAGACCTGATCGTCGTCGTCGACACCGCGGGCATGATCAGGGCCGCCAACCCCGCCTGGCTGTCCGTGCTCGGCTGGCAGCCCAGCGAGGTCGTCGGAAAAGGGCATCTCGACCTGGTGCATCAGGATGATCGACCGGACAGCGACGCCGCGTTCGATCACGCCATCACAGCGCCGCTCGCGCCGTACGAGAACAGGTGTCGGCACAAGGACGGAAGCTTCCGGTGGATTTCGTGGATCGCCTCGTCAGACGAGGGGCTGATCTATGCGACCGGGCGGGACGTTACGGTCGAGAAGGAAGCCGCTGCCCAGCTGGCGATGGCGCAGGATGCGCTGCGGCAAAGTCAGAAGATGGAAGCGGTAGGCCAACTGACCGGCGGCATCGCCCATGACTTCAACAATATGCTCGCGGTGGTAATGGGCTCGCTCGAGCTACTCGGCCGAAGGCTGTCTGATGGTGACGCACGGGCGCAACGCTATATCGACGCGGCGACGGACGCAGCGCGTCGAGCCGCGCAGTTGACGCAGCGATTGCTTGCTTTTTCTCGCCAGCAGCCGCTTCAACCAGAGGCGATCAGCGCGAACAAGCTCGTGGCGGGCATGTCGGATCTGTTGCGCCATTCGCTGGGCGCCGATGTCCAGCTGGAGACCGTGCTCGCAGGCGGTCTCTGGCGTACCCATGCCGACCCCAACCAACTCGAGAACATCATTCTCAATCTGGCGGTCAATGGGCGTGATGCCATGCCCGACGGCGGACATCTCACCATCGAGACGCAGAACGCCCACCTCGACGAGCGGTACGTCTCCGCCAATCTGGGTATGTTGCCGGTCAGTATGTACTGATCGCCGTGACGGATACCGGGACCGGGATGCCGGCCGACATTGTCGAGAGAGCGTTTGATCCGTTTTTTACGACCAAGCCGGTGGGCAAGGGTACGGGATTAGGCCTCAGCCAGGTCTACGGGTTCGTCAAACAGTCCGGCGACCATGTGAAGATTTATACCGAGCAAGGCTTGGGGACAACGATAAAAATCTATTTGCCCCGGCTGAGCGGTTCGACGGGGATCGATCAGGCCGTGACGGCTAGCGTCGGTCTGGCGCTCGGGGATGACCGCGAAGTTATTCTCGTTGTGGAAGACGAACCCGGCGTGCGCCAGTTCAGCGTCGATGCCCTTGCCGAACTCGGTTATCACGTGCTGGAGGCGGAGGGAGGCGCCACCGCGCTCCGATTGCTGCAAGAGCATCCCGACATTGTGCTCATGTTCACCGACGTCGTGATGCCGGAAATGAACGGCGCGAAGCTTGCCGAAGCAGCCAGAGCGCTGAGGCCCGACCTCAAAATATTGTTCACGACGGGCTATACCCGCAACGCGGTCGTGCATAACGGCAGGCTCGACAATGGAGTCGATCTGATCGGCAAGCCGTTTAGCCTGGAAGCGCTCGCAGCGAAGATTAGGGAAGTGATCGAGGAGCGCTGAGCGAATACGGTGGCCGGACCTGACGACAATCATTCTCGTGACGGGGTGCTGTCAGTCGGATGCGAACCGGTCTCTCCACGATGCATTTCGATCTTTGAAGCGCCAGTCTGTCCGGCGAGCGACTGCCACTCGGCCAGTGCGGCGGTCCTCGGGCATCTGCCAGACAGTGAAGCTTACTGGTGAACCCGCCCCGCGAGCGGCCAAGAGCGCGTCGATGAGCCCCCCTCCTTCCCCTGCGGTCAAGCCCGGTCGCCCTTTCCCCTTCTGCGGGGGTTACCCCCGCGACGCCCAATCGGCTCAGGCTTGCGATATTTGGCCGATCGTATGCTGGGCTGTCGCCGCGCCAACTGCCGCCTCGACCCGCAGCTCAAGATCGTGCGCCTCGGCAACGCCGACCCCGACGAGCTGCCCTAGCACCCGGTCGATGCGGATGCGCGAGGGATGCGTCGGCGCAAGCAACGTCGGGTCCTCGATCGTCGCAGCCTCGAACCACTGAACGACCTTACGACCGATCCCGGTACTGATCCACAAGCCCGCGCCTTGGGTCCGTCCGAACCACGCCTCGGCGGCCTCTAGCACGAAATCGAGATGTCGCGCGCGGGGCGCGACCAGGAGCAAGTTCATCGTGCACAAAGCGACGAAGGTGGTTGGACCTCCCGGTAGCATGGGGCGCACCACATCCAGCATCGGATCAACCCGATCAAACAACGCGACCGGCAAATAGCTGTGCGTCCCGTTGAACGGATCATGGGTGTTGAGCAGCACCTTGGCGATGATGCCA
>JBDSKT010000113.1:0-13380 GCA_039916765.1 Sphingomonas sp. | reverse complement strand
CCACGTTGCCGGTGTTCGAAGGATCGTCACCCAATTACAAGACGCTGCCGCCCCGCCGGCTCGCGCTGATGACGCCCGAGGCGCGGACCGATTATTTCTACGTGCGCACGCGCGGGCTGAGCCTGGCGCCGGAACGCAAGGCGGCGGGGACGAGGCAATGGGCCAACGAACTCGGCCTGGAACGCGCGTTCGTCGCGGCGGGCGGGTTGCTGCTCGCCGGACCGGACCCGACCGGCGGCGGGCAGGTGCTCCCCGGCTTCGGCGACCAGCGGGCGATCGAACTGCTGGTCGAGGCGGGTTTCTCGCCGGTGGAGGCGATCCGCATCGGCACGCTGAACGGCGCGACGTATCTCGGGCTGTCGGCACGGATCGGATCGATCGCGCCGGGCAAGGATGCCGACCTGGTGCTCGTCGATGGCGATCCCTCGCGCGACATCGCCGCGATCGAGCGGGTTTCGACCGTGTTCAAGGACGGCGTGGGATATGTCCGGCCGCGTTGCTGGCCTCGGTGACGGGGCGTTACGGGCAATATTGAGCGTGGAATCGACCGGAAGCGAGCCACCCGTCCACATCTCCTGTCATCAGAATGTAACAGAATCGGGCGATGGCGGGGATGCCATGGCAACCACCTATATCGCGCCCGCCGAGTCGGGGGCTGCGCCCTCGAACGCGCACGGGATCAACCGACCGCTGAACCCCACGGCGCGCTACGCGTTCTTCGCGCTGCTGCTCGGGGGGCTGGCCTATGCCGGCTTCTCGATTCTCGACGATACGCAGCAGGTTGGCGAGACGCTGGCGATGGGGTCTTTCCTGTTCCTCGGCCTCGCGCTGGTCATCGCGCTCGGCTTCGAGTTCGTGAACGGTTTCCACGACACCGCCAATGCCGTCGCGACGGTGATCTACACCAATTCGATGGCGCCCGCCGCGGCGGTGATCTGGTCGGGCATCTTCAACTTTCTCGGTGTGATGGTGTCGGGCGGCGCGGTCGCCTATTCGATCATCACGCTGCTGCCGGTGGATTTGATCCTCCATGTCGGCAGCGCGGCTGGCTACGCGATGATCTTTGCGCTGCTGCTCGCGGCGGTGCTGTGGAACCTCGCCACCTGGTATGTCGGCCTGCCCAATTCCTCCAGCCATGCGCTGATCGGTTCGATCCTCGGCGTCGGCGTCGCCAATGAATTTCTCTCGGGCTCGACCGGCGGCACCGCCGGGCTCGACATGGCGCAGGTGCAGAAGGTGCTGGCGGCGTTGCTGTTCAGCCCGCTGGTTGGTTTCATCGGCGCGCTGCTGCTGCTGCTGGCGATGCGCGCGACGATCAAGAACCGCAAGCTGTACGAAGCGCCGGTCGGCGACGCGCCGCCGCCGCGCGGCATCCGCTCGGTGCTGATCTTCTCCTCGTCGGCCGTCAGCTTCGCGCACGGGATGAACGACGGGCAGAAGGGCATGGGGCTGATCATGCTGATCCTGATCGGCTGCGCGCCGACCGCGTATGCGCTCAACCGCACGATGCCGGAAAGCGCGACCAGCGCCTTCGTGCAGACCGCGGCGGGCGCGTCTAGCGCGTTCCACGCGCACGGCACCGGTGCCGCGCCGACGCTCGACGCCGCGCGCGCCACGCTGATCACAGCGCTCCAGACCAAGAAGGCCGACAGCCCGCCGGTGTTCGACGCGGTCGACGTGATGTCGCACGACGTGAGCAGCCGCATCGCGGGCTACGGTTCGCTCGGCAAGGTGCCGTCGGCGGCGACGCCCAATTTGCGCAACGACATGTATTTGGTGCTCGACACGACCAAGCTGGTGACGGCGAAGGACAGTGTGTCGCACGCGCGGTTCAGTGCCGCCGAGCTCAAGTCGATCGGCGCCTATCAGTCGCTGCTCGAGGACGGCACGCGTTATATCCCGCTTTGGGTCAAGATCACCGTGGCGCTCGCGCTCGGGCTCGGCACGATGGTCGGTTGGAAGCGGATCGTCGTCACGGTCGGCGAGAAGATCGGCAACACGCAGTTCACCTACGGCATGGGCGCCTCGGCTCAGCTGGTCGCGGCGGCGACGATCCTGCTCGCCGCGTTCAAGGGCGCGCCGGTTTCGACCACGCACATCCTGACCAGCGGCGTCGCAGGCGCCTCGATCGGCAATGGTGGCGGGCTGCAGATCCGCACGATCGTGAACATGGTGCTGGCCTGGGTAATGACCTTGCCGGCCGCGATGCTGCTGTCGGGCGGGCTGTACTGGCTGCTGCTGATGGCGGTGCGCGCGGCGGGGATCGCCTGAACGCTAGCGCCGCGGCGGTACGAAGCTGCGCAGCAGGGTTTCGCCCGTGCCCTCAATCCGGTTGAGCGCGAGCTTGAACGAATATCCGCCGAGGCTGGCGTTGAGCGCGGTGCGCAGGGCACCTTCTTCCACCGCCGCGAAGAACAGGTCGCGATACCCGTCGGCGGTAATGACCGCGAGCAAATAGGTCTGCGCGCCCGCCTGTTCGAGCGCGGCGAGCACGCGGTCCTCGAATTCGTCGATCTCGGCGGTCGAGCGAGGCATGCCGGTATCGGTCACGTCCGCTTCGGCCAGTGTCATGCGCACGCGCGCTAGATGATGGTCGATGCCGAAATCGTGGAGCGCCTGGTTCGGCAGCCGGCTGCGCACGATGGCGCGGCGCCCGGTCTTGGTGTCGCAGGCGAACACCGCCCATTCGGCGCCGTCGCCGGCGACGGAAAAGCAATTCACCATGGTCGCCATGATGCACGGTCCATTCTTGATGTCGGGTCGAGCATGATAGCGCGCGGAAGGTAACGATTTCATTTCGTCCCGCTAAATCCTGGCGATCACGAAGCCTTGCTTTCGCCGACGCCCGGCCAGTTGTAAGATGCGCGCCATGCCCGACCATCTCATCGCCTTCACGATCGCCGCGACACTGCTCACGCTGACGCCGGGGCTGGACACCGCGCTGATCCTCCGCACGACCGCATCGGAGGGCGCGCGCCGGGCGATGATGGCGGGCCTGGGCATCGCGCTGGGGTGCTTCGCCTGGGGCATCGTCGTCGCGATCGGGTTGGGCGCGCTGCTCGCCGCGTCGCGGCTCGCCTATGACATGCTGCGCTGGATCGGCGCGGCGTACCTGCTCTATCTCGGGATCAAGCTGATCCGGTCACCGCAGCGCGAATTCGCGGTCTCGGCACCAGACCAGCCATCGACGAGCGGCGCGCAGTGGCTCGCACGCGGTTTCCTGACCAACATATTGAACCCGAAGGTCGGCGTCTTCTACGTGTCGTTCCTGCCGCAGTTCATCGCGTCCGATGCGAACGTGGCGGTGACGACGATCCTGCTGACGGCCATCCACGCGCTGCTCGGCATCGCTTGGTTCGCCAGTCTGATCCTGGCCACCCGGCCGATCGCACGATTGCTGCGCCGCGGCGCAGTCGTGACCTGGCTGGACCGGGTCACCGGCGGCGTATTCGTCGCGTTCGGCATCCGGCTGGCGGCGGCGGGCTCGCGGTGACAGGCTAGCGGTGACGACCTAGCGGCGGCGTTCGGCGTTGGCGCGCACCCGCTTCCATCGCCGCGCCAACGATGCAAGGATGCGCGGATGACCGCTCCCTCGCACCGCCGTATCCTGCTCGCCAGCTTCGTCGGTACCGGGGTCGAGTTCTACGATTTCTATATCTACGCGACGGCGGCGAGCCTGGTGTTCGGTGATCTGTTCTTTCCCGCGAGCTGGGCAAGCGGGAAGCAGCTCGCGGCGTTCGCGACGTTGGCGGTGGCGTTCGTCGCGCGACCGGTGGGGGCGGCGTTCTTCGGGCATTTCGGTGACCGCATCGGGCGCAAGTCCACGCTCGTCGCGAGCTTGCTGACGATGGGCATATCGACGACGTTGGTCGCGGTGCTGCCGACCTATGCGGACGCCGGTTGGTGGGCGCCGTTTGTCCTGTGCGTGCTGCGCTTCGGCCAGGGTTTCGGGCTGGGCGGAGAGTGGGGCGGGGCGGCGTTGCTCGCGGTGGAGAACGCGCCGCCGGGGTGGCGCGCGCGGTACGGTGCCGCGCCGCAAATGGGCGCGCCGGCCGGGTTCATCGCCGCCAACGGACTGTTCCTGCTGCTCGGCCTGTGGCTGACCCCGGCGCAGTTCCACGAATGGGGCTGGCGCGTGCCGTTCGCGGTAAGCGCGTTGCTCGTCGCCCTGGGGCTGTGGATCCGCCTCAAGCTGACCGAGACGGCCGAATTCGCCGCCGCGCTGGAGGAGGCGCCGCCGCCGAGCGTGCCGATCGCCGAGCTGTTCCGGCTGCATTGGCGCGTGGCGCTCGCGGGCACGCTCGGCGCGGTGGCGTGCTTCGCGACCTATTATATCGCGACCGCCTTCGCGCTCGGCTACGGCACCAAGACGCTCGGCTATCCGATGCAGGCGATGCTTCGCGTGCAACTGGGCGCGATCCTGTTCATGGCGCTCGGCATCTATGCCGCGGCGTGGCTGGCGGACCGGCGTTTCGACGAGCGGCGCGTGCTGGCGGGCGGGTGCGTCGCGGTGATCGGCGTGGGGCTGTTGATGGCGCCGATGATGGGGAGCGGGTCGCTCGCGCTGGTGTTCGGCTGGCTCGCGCTGGCGCTGCTGGCGATGGGCTTCGTCTATGGTCCGCTCGGCGCATGGCTGCCCGGATTGTTCCCGCCGCGCGTGCGCTACACCGGCGCGTCGATGGCGTTCAACATCGCCGGCGTGCTTGGCGGCGGGCTGACCCCGTTTGTCGCGCAGAAGCTGGCGGATGCTCGCGGGCTGATGGCGGTGGGTCTGTATGGCAGCGCGGCGGCCGTGCTGAGCCTTGCCGCGCTGGTCATGGTGCGCGGGCGAAGCGGCGGCGCTGCGGTAACGCTCGAGCCCTGACTACGCCATCCGTAGCAGCGTGATCCGCGCCTTGCCGTGGACTCGCTCCGCGTCGATGGCAAAGCCCGCGACGGCGACGAGTTCCTTCGCGCCGGTCTCGATGCTGATCCAGGTCGCCGGGCCGGACCAGCCGAGGCGGGCTAGCCGATCGAGCGCGACCATGCCGGCGCCGCTGGCGTAGGGCGGGTCCATCACGATGAGGTCGAGCGGGGCGGGCGCCGGGCCGAGCGCGAGCACGCTGCCTGCGCGAACGTCTGCCTTCGCGCCGATCTTGGTCGGATCGAGTTTGGCGAGGTTGACGCGCAGCGCGTCGAGCGCCGGCTTGTCCTGTTCGACGAACAGGCACGACGCCGCGCCACGCGACAGCGCCTCTAGCCCAAGCGCGCCAGATCCGGCGAACAGGTCGGCGACCGCCAACCCTTCGAACGTGCCGAGGCGGCTGGTGAGCATCGAGAACAGGGCTTCGCGAGTCCGGTCCGCGGTGGGGCGCGTGGCATCGCCCTTGGGCGCGACGATCGGACGGCCGCGCCACTGGCCGGCGACGATGCGCATTATTTCCGGGTCCTTGGCGGGCGCGGCTTCCCGCCGCCGGGCTTGCCGCGTCCGCCGGCTGGGCCGCGAGCGGGACGGGGAGCGCCGGCTGGCCTGGGCGGCGCGGTCCCGTTACGCTCGCTCGCCGCTCGGAAGGCGGCGGCGCGCGCGGCGCGACGCGGCTTGATCGGTTTGGCGGGCCTGGCATCGGTAAAGGCGGCGCGATCGGCTCGCTCCGCCTCGGTCCGTGTGACGCGGTGCGGCGCATCGGCGGGCGCGCGAGGCGGCGCCGTACGACGCGCGCTGGATGCACCCTTTGCATGAGGCGCACCCTTCGCATGAGGCGCTGCGACGGCGCGCGCCGGCCGCCGCGGACCTTCCGAATGCATGATCGCGGCGGCTGCCTGTTGCCTCGCCGGCTGCGGCAAATCCTTGCGGGTCGGGCTTTTGCGGAAGCTCGCGACGTCGTGCTCGCGCACCTCGCCGACCGCGCCGGGCGGGAGATCGCCGAGTACGAAAGGGCCGTAGCGCGTGCGGATCAAGCGGCTGACCTGAAGCCCGAGATATTCGAGCACGCGTCGCACCTCGCGGTTTTTCCCCTCGGTCAGGATCAGCTCGATCCACATATTGGCGCCGGTGCGGCGTTCCATGTTGGCGTTGATCGAGCCGTAGCGCACGCCTTCGATCTCGACGCCGTGGATCAGGTCCTCGAGCTGGCCCTGCGTTACTTGGCCGTAGGTCCGCGCGCGGTAGGCGCGCTCGACGCCGGTCGCGGGCAGCTCGAGCTGACGCTTCAACTCACCATCGGTGGTGAGCAGCAGCAAGCCTTCGGTGGCGAGGTCGAGCCGGCCGACCGGCATGACGCGCGGCAGCGTCTTGGGCAGCCGGTCGTAGATCGTCGGGCGCCCCTTCGGGTCTCGCTCGGTGACGAGCAGGCCGGCGGGCTTGTGATAGAGGAACAGCCGCGCGGGCGCCGGCGCCTCGACCGGATTGCCGTCGACCGTCACCCCGTTTAGCGAGGCGAGGATTGTCGCCGGCGTGTCGATCACCGTCCCATTCAGCGCGACGCGGCCGTCGGCGATCATCCGCTCGATCTCGCGGCGCGAGGCGACGCCGGCGCGGGCGAGCAATTTCGCGATGCGCTGCGCGTCGGCGGAGGGTCGGGATATGGTCACGGCCCGCTGATAGCGATTTCGGCTATCGATGCGTGCAAAAAATCTTGCGCCTCTTTTCGTAGCCGAGCGTTAAGGCACGGGTGCGTAACGAGGGAGCGCGGGAAACCTCCTGCGTTTGCCAGCAAAGGGCAGTAGCCGCGATCATGTTGTTCGGCCGGAAGAAGCGTAGGATCGTGCGGCTGTTGCTCGTCGAGGACGAGCCGTTGGTGGCCTTCGACAACGAGCATTTCCTTCGCGAAGAAAGCTTTGAAATCGTCGCGACGGTCGATCGCGTGGCGGAAGCCGTGGCGCTGGTAAGCGACGGCGCCGACATCGACCTCGTGCTCGTCGATCTCGGCCTGGCGGATGGCGATGGTTTCGACGTGGCGCGCGCGGCGCACAAGGCGGGAGTTGCCGCGATGTTCGTCACTGGCGATTGCCCCAGCGGCGGCGAGGCGGTCGCCTATGGCTGCCTGTCGAAGCCCTATACGCAGCGAGACCTGCTCGCGGCGATCAACGCGGTCGATGCGGTGCTCGACGGGCGAGTGCCGAAACGTCTGCCACCGGGCTTCCGGCTGTTCGAGCGCGCGCAGAGCGCCTGACGCGGGCGCGCCAATTTTCTGGCGGTAGCCGGAAACCATCACGCGACGATCGTGCGGCGATCATGCTTCCTCTTGGGATATTTCGCGCTACTGTCTGGCGACGAACGGGGGAGCGGCGCGAATGGCGGAAACGGCGGCGGTGGTGCGGCAGGCCGAGCGGCCCAAGGGCTGGCGGGTCTTCGCCGCGGCGGTGCGCACTCGAAAATCGGCCTCGATGCTGGCATTCGGGTTTTCCTCCGGGCTGCCCTTCGCGCTGCTCGTCGGCACGCTGACGGCGTGGCTGGGCGAGGCCAAGGTCAACCTTGCGACGATCGGCGTGCTGGCGTGGATCGGGCTGACCTATGCGTTCAAATTCCTCTGGTCGCCGCTGGTCGATCGCACCCGCCCGCCGCTGATCGGGCGGATCGGGCGACGCAAGAGCTGGATCGTGCTGTGCCAGGGAATGATGATCCTCGGGCTGATCGGGCTGGTGATAACGGATCCGAGCGTTCACATCGCGCGTTTCGCGCTGTTCGCGTTCGTCGCCTCGATCGGCTCCGCCACACAGGACGTGGCGATCGACGCCTGGCGGATCGACGTGGCGGACGAGGCGACCCCGGTCGAGGTGCTGTCGTCGGTATACCAGCTCGGCTATCGCACCGCGAGCATCGTCGGGGGGGCCGGCGCATTGTTTCTCGCCGCCCGGATGTCGTGGCCGACGGTATACCTCGTCATGGCAGCGTTGATGGGCGTGATGCTCGCGATCGCGCTAACCGCGCCCGATACCGAGCGCGTTGCCGAGGACAAGGCCGATCTGCTCCGCGAGGCAGGCGAGGTCGATCCGCGCACGCGCGCGCTTGCGCTCGTCGTGGTGGGGGCTAGCTGGACGTGGGCGATTGTCACGATCGTCCATTTCATGGTCGTTATGCTCGCCCCGATTCCGCCGGGAGGCAAACTGCCTTCAGCCGCCGATTTCATCAAGTTTTACGGGCCTTGGATCATCACGGCGACAGTGCTCGTGCCGCTTGCGGTGGCTGCGATGCTCAACTGGCTCAAGGCGCGCGGGCGGTCGGTGCAGGCGACCGACGATCCCACTGTATCAGCCGCGCGCACGGTCGCCGACCATCTCTACCGCGCGTTGGTCGCGCCGCTTGCCGACCTGACCGAGCGGATGGGCTGGGGCGTGCTGCTGGTGATCGCGCTGATCCTCACCTACCCGTTCTGCTACAACATATGGGGATCGTTCGCGTATCCCTTCTATCTCGATTACCTGCATTACTCGAAGGACGAGGTCGCGTTCGCCTCCAAGGTCTTCGGCATCGTCATGTCGATCGTCGGCGTCAGCCTTGGCGGGTTCCTCTTCGTCAAACTAGGGCGATTTCCCACCGTCCTGATCGGCGCCGCGCTGCCGATCTTCGGCAATTTCATCTATGCCGACCTTGCCGAGGGAGCGCCGCATATCGACATGGTGCTGCACGCGTTGCGGCTCGATGTCCTCGCGGCGATGAGCGGCAGCGATATCCGCATGGCCAGGCTGCTGCTGTCGATCTTCTACGAGAATATCTCCACCGGCCTCGCCGGGGCGGCGTTCGTCGCTTATGTGTCGGGGATCGTCAGCAAGAAGTTTCCGGCGGTGCAATATGCCCTGCTCTCGTCGCTGACATTCCTGATCGGCTCGCTCGGCAAGGGGCCGGCCGGGGAGATGATCGACAAGCTCGGTTACGCCACCGTATTCCGCTACGTCGCGCTTGGCGGCGCGCTGGCGATCGTGTTCGTCCTGCTCGAATGGTGGCGCTCGACGGTGACGGCGCGGGGCGCCGAGCCCGGGCATACGGGCGAGCCTGCATGATCCCGTCGCCCCAGCCGGCGTATTTACAACAACGGCTGGCTTTTTAACCTGCCTCGCACCATATGGGCGCAAGAATTTTCCGCGGCGGAGGCGGCACGAGGCTGCCCGCCGCGCCTCATTTCATCAAAGACTGGATTTAAGTGACTCCCAACAAAGAACTCCTGTTCGTCGCCCTCGGCGGATCGGGTGAGATCGGCATGAACGTCAATCTCTACGGCTGTAACGGCAAATGGCTGATGGTCGATTGCGGCATTACCTTCGCCGACCCGAATTATCCCGGCATCGATGTCATCCTGCCCGACCTCGCCTTTATCGAGGCGCAGCGCGACAACCTCGTCGGCATCGTGCTGACCCACGGCCATGAGGACCATATCGGCGCGTTGCCCTATCTTGCGGAAGATCTCGGCGTGCCGCTCTATGCGACGCCGTTCACCGCGGGCCTCATTCGCGGCAAGCTGGAGGAAGAGGGCAACGAGAAGCGAGTTACGTTGCGCATCGTCAAGCCCGGCGAGCGCACGCAGGTCGGCCCGTTCGGGGTCGATTTCGTGCCGCTGTCGCATTCGATACCGGAAGCCAACGCGTTGCTGATCGACACGCCCTATGGCCGTGTGTTCCACACCGGTGACTGGAAGCTCGACCCCACGCCGGTGCTCGGCAAGCCTTCGTCACCCGAGCAACTCGCAGCGATCGGCGACGCGGGCGTGCTCGCTTTGGTGTGCGATTCGACCAACGTGTTAAATTCGGAGGCGTCGGGATCGGAAAGCAGCGTGATGGATGGGCTGACCCGGGTCGTCGCGGCGGCGAAGGGGCGCGTGCTCGTCACCACCTTCGCGTCGAACGCGGCGCGGCTGCATACGCTCGGGCAAGTGGCGAAGGCCACGGGCCGTGCCTTGTGCGTGACCGGACGCTCGCTCGATCGCATTCTCAAGGTCTCGCGCGCGACCGGCTATCTCAAGGATTTTCCCGACACGGTCGAACCCGACCAGGCGATGCGGCTGCCGCGCGACAAGGTCATGATCGTCGCAACTGGTGGGCAGGGTGAGCCGCGCGCGGCGCTGGCACGGGTGGCGAACGGCGATCATCAGATCAAGCTCGACGCCGGCGACAGCGTGGTCTTCTCGTCGAAGCAGATCCCCGGCAACGAGGTCGCGATCGGCCGCATCCAGAACCAGCTCGCCGCCAAGGGGGTCGAGATGATCACCGAGCGGCAGGCGCACGTCCATGTCTCCGGCCATCCGGGGCGGCCCGAGCTGGAGGCGATGTATGGCTGGATCAAACCCGAGCTGCTGCTGCCGGTGCACGGCGAAATGCGCCATCTGATGGAGCAGGCGCGGTTCGGCTTGTCGCTCGGCATTCCTCGCGCGCTGGTGCAGACCGACGGCGACATCGTGCGGCTGGCGCCGGGCGTGCCGGAAAAGGTCGGCCATGCCCAAGTCGGGCGGCTGGTGCTGGACGGCGACGTGATTCTGCCGGGCGACGGATCGACGATCAACGAGCGGCGCAAGCTTGCGGTCAACGGCCAGATTTCGGTCGCGGTGGCGATCGGGCAGCGCGGGCTGATCGGCGAGCCGCAGGTCAAGCTGCAGGGCATTCCGGTGGAAGAAGACCGCGAACCCTTCATCGACGAAGCCATTGACGCCGCCGCCGGCGCGGCACGCGGGAGAGGGCGTGACAGGGACCGGCTGCGCGAGGACATTCGCCTCGCGGTGCGCCGAGTCGCGACGCGCTGGACCGGCAAGAAGCCGATCGTTGATGTATTGCTGATCGAGGCCTGACCGATATGATGAAGTGGACTTCCGCGCTCGCGATCTACTTCTTGTTCTGGGCGTTTTCGGTATTCCTGGTGCTTCCGTTCGGCGTGCGGACCGCCAACACGTCGGATGAGCCGATGATCCCCGGCCAGGCGCAGAGCGCGCCGACCGAATTTCGCCCGGGCAGGATCGCGATCCGCGTCACGATCGTCGCGACGATCCTGTGGGCGCTGTTCCAGATCAACTATGTCGAAGGCTGGGTGACGCCGCAGAGCTTCGACTTGGGCGAGCGCTGGAATTCGGCGGGCTAGGCTGCCGCGCCACGCATCGGCTGCGCCCGCCCGCGCGCGAGCGATCGCCATGCCCATTCGAACGGCCCGTATTTGAAGCGGGCGAGCCACGGCTTCGACCAGAGCAGCATCAGCAGCCACATTCCGGCGACGACGATGTAGCACTGCCAGCGCGTCAGATGACCGTACAAGCCCAGCCCGTATCCGTTGAAAATGAGCGTGCAGACGATGCTCGTGCCGAGATAGTTGGAGAATGCCGTCCTGCCCGTCGCGATCAGTCGCGATTGCAACCAACGGACGGTGCCCGACCGCACGAACAGGATGACCAGCGACGCGTCGGCGAGTGACAGGAACGGGCGAAGCACGCTCAAATGGATTGCATCGGTCGCGGTGATCGTCACGCCGGAAAAGCGTGTCGCGTCGAGCCACGCGATCAGCGGCAGGTAAAGCGGCACGCACGCGAGATAGCCGCCGATCGCGATCCACCAATAGGTTCGTCGCGACCAGGCGCCCGAAAAAAAGCCGAGCCTGTACAACGCCATGCCGATGAGCATCAGCGCGATCGTGTCCGGGACCGACTGTAACCCCGCGACGCTCTGCATGAACCAGGCGAACGGGATACGCGCCGCCAGCGCCTGGGTGTAGCCGCCCCGATATGCGTCTAGGTCGGCTTGGGCCGCGGCGGGCGGCGGCGCGAGGTCGGGCTGGAGGTCAGTCCAGGTCTTGCGCGCCTCCGCCGTCGCGCCGGGCGCGTGAGCCGCGCTTTCGATCGCATGCAGCTGGGTGTAGCCGGTGACCCCGTTGACGAGCTTGAACAGCAGCAGGAAGATGCCGACCGAGAGCAGCAACGGCGGGCGCCAGCGCCATGCGGCGAACGCCACCGCGCCGCACACCGCATAGAGCACCAGGATGTCGCCAGCCCAGATCAGATATGCGTGCACCATGCCGAAGCCGAACAAGCTCGCCATGCGGGCATAATGGACGCGCGCCGGGCTTTCGCCCTTCGCCAGCGCGGTTTCGGCGATCAGCACGGTGCTCGCGCCGAACATCATCGTGAACAGCCCCCGCATCTTGCCGTCGAACAACACATAGTTGATCGCCCACGCTGCCCAGTTGGCGCCGGTCGCGCCGCCGTAATAATGCGGATCGACATAGGCGTAGCTCGGCATCGCGAAGTCGATGATGTTGAGCAGCAGGATACCCAACACCGCGACCCCGCGTACCGCGTCGAGCGTGGCGAGGCGCGAGTTCGCGGTCGCTGGCGTCATTCGTGTGCGCGCCGCACGAAGACGGGGGATTGCCTCCTCGCGGTCGATGCGGGCGGCGCCTTTCCGACGATCACGGCGCCGTATCGCCCATCAATGCTGGGAAGAACCCCTCGTGCGCGGCGCGAAGGTCGGCCACCGTCACGCACCAATCGCCGTGGTCGAGTTCGAATATCAACCGGTCCTTGATAGTGCGGCCGATTGGATCGGCTGGCACATCGGCGGCGGCGGCGTCGGACAGGAAGGCGGTAAGCGCTTCATCGGGGACGGTGACGACGTAAAGGCCTTGATCCTCGCCGAAAAAGGATTCGGCGACGCCGAACGGTTGCGCCTCGTTGATGATCGCGCCGATGTCCGAGGCCAGCGCCATCTCTGCGAGCGTGACCGCCAGGCCGCCGTCCGACACGTCGTGGCATGCCGTGATGTGGCCAGCAGCGATCGCGGCGCGGACGAAATCGCCGGTGCGGCGCTCGGCGCGTAGATCGACCGGTGGCGGCGGCCCGTCCTCGCGGCCATGCACGTCGCGCAGCCAGATCGACTGACCGAGATGTCCGCCGCGCTCGCCGACCGCGAAGATGGCGTCGCCGACATGCTTGAAGGCGATCGTCACCGACCTGGACCAATCCGCGAGCAAGCCGATCCCGCCGATCGCCGGCGTCGGAAGGATCGCGCTGCCCGATCCGTCGTCCGCCTTGGTTTCATTATAAAGCGATACGTTGCCGCTCACGATAGGGAAGTCGAGCGCACGGCACGCTTCCGCCATGCCCTCGATGCAACCGACGAACTGGCCCATGATGACGGGGTTCTGCGGATTGCCGAAGTTCATGCAGTCGGTCGTGGCAAGCGGTGTCGCGCCCACCGCGGTCAGGTTGCGCCACGCCTCGGCGATTGCCTGCTTGCCGCCCTCGGCCGGGTCGGCGAAGCAGTATCGCGGGGTGCAATCGGTAGTGATCGCGAGGCCCTTGGCCGTGCCGTGGACACGGACTACCGCTGCGTCGCCGCCGGGGCGTTGGACGGTGTCGGCGCCGACCTGCGTGTCGTATTGCTCCCAGATCCAGCGGCGCGAGGCGATGTCCGGCGAGGCCATCAGCGCAA
>JBDSKT010000112.1:0-11961 GCA_039916765.1 Sphingomonas sp. | reverse complement strand
GCTTTGGCCGGAACGGCCTGCACCAACCGGGTCAGCGAGTCGAAGCCGCGCTCGCCCAGCGCGACATAATTGGTCGATGCCTGGGTCAGCCGCATGAACACCTCGCTTGGCGGCACGTCGCGGATAGCTTGGTCGAAGCCGAAGCTCGGGAAAAGCAGCAGCGCCGGTGTCGCCGGCGTGTCGATCGCGGCGATCGCCGCCGCATCGGGAACAAGGTGGCGGATATCGCCCTTCGGCGTCCCTGCGAGCAGCGGCCCGAACCGCGCTTTCGGCAGCGCCGCCTCGACCACGCCGATCGCCTCGTTCTTCAGGCTGACGAGCCGGGGAAACGGATGCACCAGTCCGGTCACCGGATCGAGCAGCGCGAACTCATCGCCCATCAGCCGCCAGCCGCGCGCCGAAAGCAAGGCAGCGAGCGTCGATTTACCGGCACCCGACATGCCCGTCATCAACAGCGCCCTTCCTTCGCGTTGGACCGCCGACGCGTGGAGCAACAGGTAGCGCCGCTGACCGAGCGCCATCTGCAGGTTCATCCCCATCTCGGCCGCGAGCAGGCCTTGCGCAAGCGGCAGGGGCGCTGCCTCCGGCAACACGAAATCGCCGCCGATCATCACCGACGGGCGAACCATCCGCCGCCACGGCCGCACGGCGAACAGCCGCACCGAGAAATCGGGCACGTCGGGCCTGGGGTAACCCGCGTAGAGCGACTCAAGCTGGGCGACCGGCTCGCGCCAGTCCGAACCCACGCGGAACCCCACCGGGCCGATCCGCACCGAGAAAACATGCCTCATGCCGCGGACACGAGCCCGCAGGCGACCAATTCGTCGAGCCGAGATTGCAGGCCCGCCTCGTCCAGATCGGGCAGATCATATGTTTCGGCGAGCCGCGCGAGCAAAGCCCGGCGGGAAAGGCCCGCCTCGCCCAGCGCGACCATGATTTCGGGCGCCGGCGCGGTGATCAAATGGGTGATGCCCGATGATCGATGATAGACGGCCGTGAAGCTGTCGAGGTGAACGATGCGCAGGCTCTCCGGCCGCGCCATGCGGTACACGCACTCGTCCTGCATTACCGCCACGGCCTCAGCCGCGCGGCATCTGCAACGATGCGAAACAGGTGAAGCCGCTCGTCCCGGACTGCAGCCGGCGGATATAATTCGTGTAGGCCCGGCTCTGCTCGTACGTCGTTCCCGGCAATTGCCCACCGGCCAGGGCCGTGCGCACATCCTCGCCCTTCAGCGGGCGGCCTGCGGGTGGAAACGCGCCTTGGGTCCCCGCCGGTACCAGCGATCCATCGGCGGCGATGTAGTTTCCCGCGCGGACCTGATCTGGCACCGGGATCTCGCAGTGCGCGACGGATGCGGCGGTCTGCGCGAGCGCGGGGCGGATCGAAACCACGGCCGCCGCACCGGCCGCGCCAAGCATTAGCGCGCGGCGCGGCATCACCCCGCCCCGATCCCGCGTGCCGGGCGACAGCTCATTTGCGTTCGGATTGGTGGTATCGTCGCTCATGCCCGCCTTCCCATCGCGCAGCCCTTTCATATCCACCTTGGCGTGGCAAGCAAGGCTGGCCCCATTAAGGACGATTGGGCTATCGTGCCGTTAATGGACAATATCGCTTCAGCTGCCCCACCCGATGCCGAGCAGGTCATCGAGGGCATCGTCACGCCAGTGCTGATCATTACCGACGAGCGCGTTACCCATGCCAATGCGGCGGCGCGGCGCCTGCTTGGCGGGTATATCCTCGGCGAGAATATCCGCCTTGCCATCCGGCATCCCGCCGCCGTCGTCGCCTGGGCGCCAGACGCCCCGGAACGGCAGGGTCCGATCGACCTGATCGGCCTCGCCGGCCTCGACCAGCACTGGCAGATGCACGTCTACCGCACCGGCGTGCAGCGCATCGTCCACCTCATCGACCGGACCGTCGAAGACGCCGCCGAGCGGATGCGCGTCGATTTCGTTGCCAATGCCAGCCACGAACTGCGCACGCCGCTGGCCGTCGTGCTCGGCTATATCGAGACGCTGAAGGACGATCGGGAGGCGGATGGCGAGACGCGTGACCGGTTCCTCAGAATCATCCAGGACGAATCGTTGCGGATGCAGCGTCTCGTCGAGGATCTTATCTCGCTCAGCCGGATCGAGGCTGGCAAATACCGTGTGCCCGATGCCACGGTCGATCTCGCGCCGCTGATCGCCGAAGTGCGCGCCGAACTGCCGCGCCACGATATTCGCGTCACCGTTGCCCAGGACGTACCCCCGATCTCCGGCGATCAGGCGCAACTCAGCCAGATGCTCCACAATCTGATCGGCAATGCCATCAAATATGGCCGGGACGACGCGCCGGTACGCGTCGATCTGCGTCGTGGCGATGCCGGCAACGTGCGCATCACCGTCGCCGATGAGGGCGACGGTATCGACCCAATCCACATTCCGCGCCTGACCGAGCGCTTCTACCGGATCGATGCCGGGCGCAGCCGCTCGGCGGGCGGCACGGGGCTCGGCCTTGCAATCGTCAAGCACATCGTCGAGCGGCACCGCGGGCGCTTGCAGATCGAAAGCGTGATCGGGCGCGGTACGACGATCGCGGTATCGCTGCCGCCGCACGACGCTGTCATCAAGCGGTAACGCGATTGCCACAAAGGCGGAGATGCGAATGGAGTCGGGCGTGAACGAGTATCGGGTAAGGGCATTTGACGCCGATCTGGGCGAGCTGCGCGGGTTGATCGGGCAGATGGGCGGGCTTGCCGAGCGTGCCATCGCCGGCGCGATCGAGGCGCTGCGCCGTCATGATCTCGCTTCAGCCCAGCGCATCGTCGCCGATGACCGCAAGATCGATGCGCTGGAAAAACAGGTCGAGGAACTGGCCGTGCGGATCATCGCGCAGCGTGCGCCGGTCGAGATCGACCTGCGCGAGGTCGTCGCGGCGATGAAGATAGCCAATGTCGTCGAACGGATCGGCGATTATGCCAAGAACATCGCCAAGCGCGTGCCGATGATCGAGGCGCACCGCGAGATCGAGCCGCTGTCGGTGCTGCCGGCGATGGCTCGGCTCGTCGCGGAAATGGTCCACGACGTGCTCGACGCTTTCGCCGCGCGCGATGCCGAGGCGGCGGCCGAGGTGTGCGAGCGCGACCGCGGCGTCGATGATTATTACAACAGTTTGTTCCGCGTGCTCGTCACACACATGATGGAAAACCCAAAGACGATCAGCCAGGTCGCGCACCTGTTGTTCGTAGCCAAGCATCTCGAACGTGTCGGCGATCACGCCACCAACGTTGCTGAAATGGTCTATTACGCAGCGACGGGCGTGCACATGGCCGAGCGCGGACGCGGCGCGGCGACCTGAAGGATCACGCGATGGCTGGAGCCCGAATGCTTTTGGTCGAGGACGATGCGGCACTCGCCGAATTGCTCGTCTATCATTTCAAGCGCGCGGATTTCGAGGTCGTCCACACGGCCGACGGCGAAGAGGCCTTGCTCCTCGCCAAGGAAAAGGTCCCCGACATCGTGCTGCTCGACTGGATGATCGAGGGGCTATCGGGGATCGAGGTCTGCAGGCGCCTGCGCCGCTCGCCCGACACGGCGAACGTGCCGATCATCATGCTGACCGCGCGCGGCGAGGAAGAAGACCGGGTGCGCGGGCTGGAAACCGGCGCGGACGATTACGTGACCAAGCCGTTTTCACCGCGCGAGCTGGTCGCTCGCGTCGGCGCGGTGCTGCGCCGCGTCCGCCCGGCGCTAGCGGGCGAGGCCCTAACCTATGCCGATCTCGAGATGGACACCGTTGGCCACAAGGTGCGTCGCGGCGGCGAGGTCATCCCGTTAGGCCCGACCGAATTCCGGCTGCTCAGGCATTTTCTCGAACATCCCGGCCACGTCTTCTCGCGCGAGCGCCTGCTCGACAGCGTGTGGGGCCACGATTCGGATATCGAGGCGCGCACGGTCGACGTGCACATCCGCCGATTGCGCAAGGCGATCAACATCGGCGACAAGGCCGACATCATCCGTACGGTGCGCTCGGCGGGCTATGCCCTGGATACCGGCGGCTGAACACGACGAATGGAAACCGGCCGTCACCACGGCGCGGGTGGAATCGAACGGAAATCGTTTCGGATGGAGAAATATCGTCCGACCGGCGTTAGACCTGCCGTGCGGTAACACCGCGCCTGTTTCGAACCATGTAGGAGAACCGCCATGTTGAAGGTCCTTTTGGCCGGCGCCGCGTTGATCGCGGCCCCCGCTTTCGCTCAGACTACGCCAGCGCCGGATCAAGCGCAGACCATGCCGGCACCGACCGGTGCGGCCCCCATGACAACGAACGGTGTGCCCAACACCGCGCTTTCGACCTCGCCGACACCGTCCGACGGCCCGCGCGCGCAGCAGGGCAACAGCCCGGCGAACAACGACGCCTCGATGGCGGGTGGCGGAACCCCAATGTCCGCGCCGCCAACGCCAACGGCCTCGACGATGGACAAGCCGCCGGTTTGCAAGGCGAACGAATTCAGCGGCTGCACCGAGCCGGGCAATGGCGGGGGTTCGCATCACCACGCCGCCAAGCATCGGGCGCGGCGCTAACAGCCGGTCCGTTCGGGCTCTGCCTCCGAACATACGCGCGGGGTCGGTTAACGCCGGCCCCGCTTGCGCTTGTGACACGACGGATTAGGAAGAACGCCACTCCAATTCGGAAGAGAGCGCCATGTCCATCCGCTTCGACAATCGCGTTGCCATCGTCACCGGAGCGGGCGGCGGGCTGGGCCGGGCCTATGCGCTGGAACTTGCGAAACGCGGCGCGCGGGTAGTCGTCAACGATCTCGGCGGTGGGCGCGATGGCACCGGGCATTCCGACGCGGCGCTGAACGTCGTCGAGGAAATCGAGGCCGCCGGTGGTATCGCGATGTCGAACGGCGGCAGCGTTACCGACTATGAGCAGATGGTCGAAATGGTCGCGAAGGCGAAGGAAGCCTGGGGCGGCGTGCATATCCTGATCAACAACGCCGGCGTGCTGCGCGACAAGAGCTTCGCCAAGATGGAGCCGGCCGACTTCAAGTTCGTCGTTGACGTTCACCTCAACGGTTCCGCCAATTGCACTAAGGCGGTGTGGGAAACGATGCGAGAGGCCAATTACGGCCGCATCCTGATGACTGCTTCGTCCACCGGGCTGTTCGGCAATTTCGGCCAGGCAAATTACGGCGCCGCCAAACTCGGCCTCGCTGGCTTGACCAAGACGCTTTATCTCGAGGGCGCGAAGTATAACATCAAGGTCAACACCATCGCCCCGACCGCAGGCACCCGAATGACCCAGGATCTATTACCCGAAGAAGCCTTCAAGGCCTTCGCGCCCGAAAAAGTCGCGCCTGCCGCGCTCTATCTCGTCTCGGAGGACGCTCCTACCAACATGATCGTCGGCGCGGGGGCGGGGGTATTCCAGGCCGCCTATGTCACGCTGACCCCGGGTAAGTTGCTTACCGGGGACGAGCTGTCGCCCGAGGGTGTTGCGGCGCACTGGGCGGCTATCACGGACCGAACGGGTGAGATCGTTCCGCAATCGGGATCCGAGCAATCAATGCTGATCCTCAGGGCGCTCCAAGGATAGCGAACCGCTCCGTTAGTGTATTGCTGTTTTAATACACCGACGATATACTGCCTGCAGACAGCAGGAGGAATTTCCATGTACAGCGAAAGCGACATCGATGCCGCCGTGGACGCGGGGGCGATCACCCGCGAAGCGGCCACGGCGTTACGGAACCACGTCGCCGTCAGCCATTCGGCACCGGCGGTGGATGAAGAACATTTCCGCCTATTGACCGGATTTAACGACATATTCGTGTCGATCGCGGTCGTTCTGGTGCTAGCCGCGCTCGGCTGGATCGGCCAATCGATCTACACCCCGCTTTCGGGTGCGCTCATTGCCGCGGCCGCATGGGGGCTGGCGGAATATTTTACTCGCGCGCGGCGCATGGCACTGCCCAGCATCATCTTGCTGCTGGCCTTTGTCGGCGGCATCGCCGCGACCCTGGTCGGGGTGATGGTCGAATGGGACCCCGGATTCTCCGACCGTGCCAATGCGGTGATCGGCGGCGGCATCGCCCTAGTCGCGGCGGGCGCCGCGTGGATTCACTGGAAACGCTTCATGGTGCCGATCACCGTAGCGGCGGGCGCGCTCGCGCTGGTCGGTGTCGCCGTCGCGATGGTGCTGGCGGCCGTGCCGCAGGCCAAGGAGAGCATCTATCCGATATTGCTCGCCGGTGGCCTCGGCGTGTTTGCGCTGGCGATGTGGTGGGATATGTCCGACCGTCAGCGCCAGACGCGGCGCAGCGATGTCGCCTTCTGGCTACATCTCGCCGCGGCGCCGCTGATCGCGCATCCCGTGTTCCAGATGCTGGGTGCTTTCAACGCGTCGATCGGGCTGGCAACGGCGGTGATCGTCTTGGCGCTCTACCTCGCCTTCGCCTTTGTCGCGCTGGCGATCGACCGACGCGCGTTGCTCGTTTCCAGCCTCGTCTACGTCTTGTTCGCGATGTACTCGCTGTTCCACACCGCAGGCGCGGTCGAACTCGCCTCGGCCTTCACCGCACTCGTGATCGGCTCGGCGTTGCTCACACTTTCCGCCTTCTGGCAGCCGATGCGCAGGCTGGTGGTCGGGACGCTTGGCGGCATCGGCAAGCGGCTGCCCCCGGTCGGGCGGCTCGCTGTCGCGTGACTCGATACTGCTGACGGACTCGCCCCGGTCGCCAAAAGCGGCCGGGGTCGGGTCATGCACCGACCAGCTTCACCAGTCGCCGCTCGACCGGCGCGAGCACCGGACCCAGGTCGTGCCCGCGTTTGAGCACCGCGCCGCTTTCGGCAACCAGCGCCCACACCCCCTGCTTGCCGCGCAGCGCCGGGCGCTTCTCAATGCGATATTCGGGCCGCTCGGCGGCGCGTCGAAAAGCGGCAAAGATCGCGGCCTCTCTGCCCAGTTCGATCGCGTAATCGCGCCAGTGCCCCGCCGCAACCATCCGGCCGTACAAGTCGAGGATCCTCGTCAGTTCCAGCCGCTCAAAGCCGATCTGGCTAGGGCGGCCCAGCGGCAGCGGGAATGGCGTGACCGTCCCCATCAGGCATCCGCCGCGGGGCGGTCATGCACGGTCGCGGACCTCGCCCTGCTCCTCCAGCAGCGCGTCGAGACGCTTGCGCATCGTCTCCAGCTCACAACGCAACAATTCCACCTTCTGCGTCGCCGGGTCGAACATCTCGCTGCACGGCGTGCCGTAAGCGAGGAAGGTATCCGGCTTCCGCCCGCCCTCGACCATCGTGGCGCGCGCCGGAATCCCGACCATCACCGCGCCTTCCGGCACATCCTTGGTGACGACGGCATTGGCGCCGATCCGCGCGCCCTGCCCGACGGTGATCGGCCCCAGCACCTGAGCACCCGAGCCGATGATCGCGTCGTCGCTGATCGTCGGATGGCGCTTGCCGGCCACGCCGTTGTCGGGACTGGTGCCTCCCAGTGTAACGCACTGATAGATCGTGACGTTGTCGCCGATCTCGGCTGTCTCGCCGATCACCACAAAGCCGTGATCGATGAAAAAATTTCGTCCGATCGTCGCGCCAGGGTGGATGTCGATCGCTGTCATGGCACGCGACCAGTGGTTGACCGCACGCGCGAGGAAAAACAGTCGGGAGCGGAACAGGGCATGCGCAATGCGGTGATAGGCAAGCGCCCATACGCCAGGATATAGCAGGATTTCGGCGCGGGATCGGGGGGCAGGATCGCGAGCCTTTATCGAATCGAGATAGGCGATGAAACGACCCGGCATGATGCGTCCCCTGATTACGCTGCGGCCAATGTAGGCTCGCGGGCGCGCAAGTTAAAGGATGCCAGCGTGAGCTCTCGACTGGACAGTCGCATGATCGGCCTACTAGATTGATGCTATCGCGGTGATCAATCGGATCAATGAGTGGCGACATATCTGCCGACGCTGAAACAACTGCAGTATCTCGTCGCGCTGAAAGACCACGGTCATTTCGGCCGTGCCGCGGCGGCAAGCTTCGTCACACAGTCCACGCTGTCCGCCGGCATCCGCGAGCTCGAGACGTTGATCCGCGTGACATTGGTCGAGCGCACGCGCCGCGTCGTTCGCTTCACTCCGCTGGGCGACCGCATCGCCGATAAGGCCCGCCGCGTGCTGCGCGAGGCGGAGGAGCTGGGCGATCTCGCGCGGGCCGCGGGACGGCCACTGTCGGGCGAGATGCGGATGAGCGTCATCCCAACCATTGCGCCGTTCATGCTGCCGCGTATCCTGCCCCGGCTGCGGCGCGACTATCCCGATCTCAAACTATTCCTGCGGGAGGAGCCGAGCGGCCCCGCATGCGAGGGGTTGAGCCATGGCCGCACCGATTGCGTGCTGCTCGCCCTGCCCTATGCTTGCGGTGACGTTTCGACGCAGGTGTTGTTCGACGACCGCCTGTTCGTCGCCGGGCTGGCCGGAGAAATGGGGGACGATCGGACGCCGATGGCGGCGGCCGATATCGACGAAACGCGGCTGCTGTTGCTCGAGGACGGACACTGCCTGAAAGATCATGCGCTCGCCGCATGTAACCGGCCCGAGTTGCGCGCTGAGGCGACAATGCTTGGCACCTCGCTCCACACCGTCGTCCAGATGGTCGATAACGGCCTGGGTGTGACGATGTTGCCCGAAATGGCGCTTGCCGCCGGGATCCTCGACCACACCGCGATCATTTCACGCCCCCTCGACGCGGCCAATCCCGTGCGCAATATCGCGCTCGCCTGGCGCCGCGCATCGCCACGCGAGAAGGAGTTCCGGCTGCTCGCCGACGTTCTTGCGACGGCGGTTTAGGAAACCATTTCGGTCCTGAATCGTATCTTTGGTGAGCGCGCATACCGCGCCCGCAAATCCGGAGAGTAAATGATGCTGCCTACCACCAAGGTTTTTCTGTCCGCGCTGCTTGGCGTGACTGCCCTAGGCGCGAGTGCCGCGGCTGTCGCCGGCCAGACGACACCTGCCCAGCCCGCCGCCAAGCCGATGACCATGCCGATGCCAGCGACCCCGGCAGCGACGCCTGGCGCGCCCGCAATGTCCACGCAGGGCGCTCCTGCAGCGCAGGCCGCTCCCAATCCGACCGTCGGCGGCGCGGTAATGGATGCGACAAAACCGATCGCCGTGAACGCCTCGGCCGCGCCGAACCTGACCACCCTCGTCACCGCAGTAAAAGCCGCCGACCTGGCCAACACGCTGTCGGGTCCCGGGCCATTCACCGTTTTCGCGCCCACCAACGACGCGTTCACGCGCCTCGCGCCGGGCACGGTGGATACGCTCATGAAGCCCGAGAACAAGGCGACGCTGGCCAAGGTGCTGACGTATCACGTCGTACCGGGGACCATCACGCTCGCCGATCTCAAATCGCAAATCACTGCCGGCGGCGGCAAGGCGACCCTCAAGACGGTGGAGGGCGACAGCCTCACGGTGACGATGCCGCAGGCGGGCGCGATCCAGATCGCGGACGTCAACGGCAACAAGAGCTTCCTCGAAACGCCCGACGTCCGCCAGTCGAACGGTGTTGTCCATGTTGTCAACGGCGTGCTGCTGCCGAAATTGAAATAGGCGCTAGGCGTCCCACCGCGCGGCGGCGGCCTCGTCGCTGCCGCGCGGCTCTACCCAGCGCGTGCCATCGGCGCGCGTTTCCTTCTTCCAGAACGGGGCGTCGGTCTTGAGCCGGTCGATCAGAAAGGCGCAGGCCTCCAGCGCGGAGCCGCGGTGGCTGGCCGCCGCCGCGACAAACACGATCGCGTCGCCCGGCACCATCGGCCCGACGCGGTGAACGATACGAACACCGCGAAGCCCCCAACGCTCGGCCGCCTCGCTCGCGACCATTTGCAGCGCCGCCTCGGTCGCGCGCGGATAATGTTCCAGCTCCAGCAAAGCGACGCCGTCGTCGGCGCGGACATATACAACGAAACTGGCGACGCCCCCCGCATCCGCGACGGCCGCCGCGCATTGTTCAGCCGCGATATCGATCGCGTCGCGCTGCACGGCGATGTGGATCATCCGCCCGTCACCGGCGGAAAGATTGCTACCTCGCGCGGCATACCAAGCGCCGCATCAAGCGGCACGAACCGCTGATCGATCGCCGCGCGCAATCGGCTGCGGTCGGCGAATGCTGCGGCGTGCCCATCGCTTTTCGTCGCCAGCCATCCAATCAACCCGTCCACCGTCGTCACATCGCCCGGAGGATCGATCCGCTCGGCGCCCGTCCCGATCGCCTCGCGTACCCAGGCGAAATAAAGCATGTCGAACGCCACGCGCGCTCAATCCATATGCTTCAGGCCGACGCGCAGATAGCCCCAGCCGGTAACCAGCGTCAGCCCAGCCGCGGCCCACAACGCGGCCAGACCGGCCAGCTTGATCCAGGGCTGCTCCGGGAGTGCCCCCGCCAGGATCAGCGCGCCGAGAGCCACGAGTTGCAATGTCGTCTTCCACTTGGCGAGCTGCGATACCGGAACCGAAACCTGGATACCGCCAAGAAACTCTCGCAATCCCGACACCGCGATCTCGCGCAGCAGAATGATGATCGCCGCGATCAGGTGGACGCCGGTAATGATCGCGCGATCTTCGAAGCGTGTGCCGACGAGCATCAAGATGACCGCTGCGACCATGATCTTGTCGGCGATCGGGTCGAGAAATACGCCTAGTTTCGAGACCGTGCCCTGCGCGCGCGCGAGATAACCATCGAAATAATCGGTCACCCCCATTAGGCAGTACAGCGCAAAGCCGAGCGCATAGCCAGTCGTCCAGGTCGGCCACCATAATGCCCATACGAGGAGCGGAACCGTCACGATCCGCGACAGCGTGAGGATATTGGGAAGCGTCAGCATCACCTTGCTGTACCGCGACCCGTCCCTTTGCGGAACCCCGGAAGCGCGGGACAAGCGCCTTGCTGGCGGGCGGGCGCGTCGGCTATGGCGAACGTTCGAATTCGCCGCGAAGGGCCAATACCACCTCATGCACAGTGCGCTCGGTTTGATGAAGGAGCGCCGATTCCTGCCGCTTTTCGTCACCCAATTCCTCGGGGCCTTCAACGACAATCTCTTCAAGCAGATGATGGTGTATTTCGTCACCTATCATGTGCTCCACGACGCGCGCGCCGAACAGAGTTTCAGCTCGATCGCGACAGGCATCAGCTTGATCCCGTTCTTCCTGCTTTCCGCGCTCGCCGGGCAACTCGCCGATACCAACGACAAGACCCGTATCGTCCGCATGGTCAAGAATGCGGAAATCCTCATCATGCTTGGCGGCGGCGCGGGATTGATCGCGGCCCGCGCCGGTTACACCAGCATTGGAATCGGACTGATGCTTGGCGCAGTGCTGGCGCTCGGTGTGCACTCGACATTTTTCGGGCCGATCAAATATGCCATTCTGCCGCAGCATCTCGCGGCCGACGACGTGCTCGGCGGCACCGGGCTGGTCGAGGCATCGACCTATCTCGCCATTCTGCTTGGGTCGATCGCGGCCGGCTGGCTATCGGTCGATCAGGCGACCCTCGGTGCGGTCGGGCTCGCGATCATCGGACGGTTCGCCGCGCAACGCATTCCCCCCGCGCCGCGCGCCGGTGCCCCGCTGGAAATCAACTTCAACCCGATCACCTCCTCCTGGCGGCTGGTCAGTGCGACGATGCACATCCCGCGACTGTTCCTGGCGATCTGCGCGATCAGCTTCTTCTGGATGATCGGCGCGATCGTCATCGCGGTCTTCCCGCCGATGGTGAAGAACGATCTGTTCGCCGATCAACGCGTCGCCAGCACGTTGAACGCGCTGTTCTCGATCGGAATCGCCGCTGGGTCCATCGCGATCAATCGGATGCTCGGCGGGCGCGTTTCCGCCAGGTTCGCACCCGTTTCGGTGATCTTGATGGGAACACTGTTCGTGGTCTTCTCGCTCTTGATGAGGGGCTGGCCGGTGCCGCC
>JBDSKT010000111.1:0-3677 GCA_039916765.1 Sphingomonas sp. | reverse complement strand
ATATCACCTTCAACGCCGGCGGCCGGTAGTCGATGCTGGCGATATAGGTTCCCGGTGAAGACCCCACTGGATGACGACCGACCAGACCGGGATCAACCTGCTGCCCGGTCGCCTCGGCATCGAGAAGCAACCCGCCTGCGACAATGCTGAGCCCCGGTGCCGGGCTGCCCGCGAGCGACAGTTCCGCGCCGCGGTGCCGAATTTCACCCAGGTCGCGAAAGTAGCGATTGCTGTCCAGGCCGTAATAGGGCTTCTCGATCTGGAACACGCTCCCCACGAGCGTCAGGCGCTTGGTGATCGACCAGCGTAAGCCGCCGTCGATCTGCTTGGTACGGATCGCTGGAGGCGCTTCGTCCCGATTGACGGCGATGGTGGGGGCAACGTCGCTTTCCTCGAGGCCGTGACTCAGCCCGACATAGGCGGTGACGCTCTGCGCCACGCGAAGCGCGATCGACGCGTTGAACAGCCAGGGATTATCGCGAGATTCGGGTAGCGCGAGCAGGGGAGTGGCCACGGACTTGCGATATGTCGATCGTTCCAGGCCGAGATTGACGACGCCCACCCGATCCCACGAGCCTTCATAACCGATGCCGAACGTCAATTGACGAACGTGATCATGCGTCTGGTCGCCGAACGTGAAGGCTGGTGCGGCGACGAAGTCTGATTGCTCGATCGTCCCCGGAGTCAGCGTCGCGCTCGCGCTGGCGCCATAACGACGCGTCTGGTCGCGTCCCCATGCCGCCAGATGAAACGCGTGTTTGCGCGGTCCTTCGCTGAAGGTACGCGACAGCTCGATTTCACCACTCGCCGCCGCCGCCCCCTGGTCGCGTTCGGCCAATACGACGCGATCCGCGGCGCCCGACGCCTGAGTGTTCAGGAACAACGGGGCAAACGAGATCGGGTTGGACGACGTCGAGCGGAATAGGCCGGCGCGCAGGTGCCACAGTCCCAGCCCGGCATCCGCCAGCGTGCCGTAATTGAAGCTGGTATTGTCGCTGCTCGCCCAATGCTGCCCGGTGAAGCGACGCGGGTCCACCATTGGCGGCAGGTTCGGGCCATCGAACAGGATGGTCGGAACGGCCTCGCTCCGCCAATTGCGGATCCGGCTCCAGAACGGCGTGATGCTCAGATTGTCGGTCGGCCGCCACGTGGCGACCGCTGCCATCGACAAGGTGTCGGCGGTTCCGCCGTACCAATTGTCATAATGATACAGCCCGACGCCACCGGCCACGCCGAGGCCGGGTAACGCCTGGTGGAGCTGGCCGTCGGCTTCGACGAGGTAGCCGGAATAGCTGTCCGCCTGAGCCGACAGCGACAGCACGTCGTGGTCTCCCGGCTTGCGCAGCGTGAATTCGGCGATGCCGCTCGGCGCGGGAAAGGGGTGTCCGAACACTGCGGGGCCGACTAGAATGTGATAGCCGTTGATCAGCCGGTTGGTAAAATTGCCTTCCTGATCGAAATACAGGCCGTCCAACCGAATGTTGCCCGCGGCGCTCGGCGAGAAACCGCGAGCGTTACCGGGATCGTAAAGGCCAAGATTTTGGCCGCTGACGTTGATGCCGAACGCATCTTCCGCCTGCGCCACGGCATTTTCGTTGACGCGTTGGGCCGATGCCGCACCTGCGATGACCGTTACCGACAATCCGAGCGAAAGGATCACGGGCCGGGCGGCGCGCGCCAACCGCCCGTGACGGCGAGACATATGGGACAAGGACCGCCGAGGCGCGGGGCAAGCGGATGACATGGCATGCATATCGCCGCCCTGACGCGGCATTGGGTCGCAAGCGATCCAAAGCCGCCAAAGCGTCGATGATTATCGACCAACGACATGCCTGAAGCCGAGCGATCGACGTTACAGGTCTATCGCTAACGTCGCTTTGTACAGGAGCGGCGTTGCGCGTCGTTGTTGCGTGCTAGCGCCGAGTCGCTCCGTAGCCCAGAAATCCGGGCGTGAGGGCGATGATCAGGCCGAAAACCATCATCGCGGCAAGATCGGGCAATGCCGCGGAAAGCGATGCCGGGTAATTGGCACGCGCCTGCGACAGCGGCACGACGACATACGTCATCACGCAATAAACGCCCACGCCGTAAAGCGCGCCGGATAGGATCGGCCAGCGCAGCAGGTCGAACTTAGTGGCCGCGGCGAGGAAGATCGCGGCGATGATGATCGACATGATGATCTGCAGCACGAAACCCAGCACCATGGTCGATGCCCCGCCGGTGAACGCCGCCTTGCCCAGCGCGCCGCTGGCGATCGCCTGAAGCACGATGCGCGGATCGACCCGGTTGATCAGCGCGGCCGCGAACACGTCGACCGTACCGGCGACCGCTCCGCCGGTCAGCACGGCACGCATCAATACTGCTTTATCGGTTAGAAGCACGGCCATCCCCCCTCGAGAAATTCGCTATCGATCGCCGGCCCCCCGACGATCGCCGGCCTTTACCGGCCGTCGCGGGAATATGTCGTATCGAACGCGGATTGGAAACCGATTTCGCCGGCCGGGGTGATGACCAGCGCGCGTGATCCGGGTTGCCGGCGTAGCCAACCGATCGCCAGGCTTCGATCGAGGATGGCGGCGCCGATCGCTCCGGCCAGGTGCGGGCGGCGTTCGCTCCAGTCGAGGCATCCGCGGCAAAACGGCCTGCGCAGTGCGCGCAGGGCCGAAAGGTCGATGCCCCAGTCAACCAGCCGCCGTTCACCTCTATCCGACAAGGTCAGGTCGTCACGTTCGCCGTGGCTCGCCAGCGCGTCCGCCAGCGCGACGGCAAGGCTGCCGGCAATATGGTCGTAGCAGCTTCGCGCTACGCGCAGCGCGGGATCGACCGGACCCGGCTGTTTCGCGTTGCCGCGCGAAACGAGCCTCGCGCCCGCGACGTGCATTGCCTCGAGCAAGTCGGCAATGTCGGACGATGCGAGCCGGTGATAGCGGTGCCGGCCCTGCCGTTCGACGCGGATCATGTCGGCCGCGAGCAGGCGAGACAGATGTCCGCTGGCGGTCTGCGGCGTTACGCCGGCGCGATCGGCCAGCTCGCGCGCGGTCAACGCGCGGCCGTCAAGCAAGGCGATCAGCATATTGGCCCTGCCTGGATCTCCGACCAGCGCGCCCAGTTCGGCTATCGTCGTCGTGCTGACCACCACCACCCTTCCGATTTGCGGGATCGCCATCAACCGCGATGGCGATACCTCGGCTACCGCGATGCGCCCGTCAACGCTTCGTTGGCAACCGAAGTATCACGTCGGTCTGGCCGCCGCTAGGGGCTGTATCAGCGTGGGGGTATGCCGAACGTCCCGTCCACGATCTCGACGAACGTGCGTTCCTCGCGCAAAACGAAACGCTTGGCCTGCGCCATTGCAAAATTCGCCTTCGATTCCGGATCGACCTTCAGCCGCCCGCGATACTGTTCGTAAGCCGCGAGACTTTCGAACGCGATCAATCCCCAGCCGATATCGTTGGTACCCTCGGCAGGGAGAAAATAACCGATCAGATGGCCGCCGCACCGTGGGATGATCGTCCCCCAGCGGGTCGCATATTCGCGGAACGCTTCCTTCTGGAAAGGGTCGATCTGGTAACGAATGAAACAGGCGATCTTCATGGTCGATATCCTATGCGTGGCTTTCGCGGCAGATGCCGACCCCGCCAATCCGATGCCCATCATCCCGACCAAGGCGAGAAGCT
>JBDSKT010000110.1:0-14091 GCA_039916765.1 Sphingomonas sp. | reverse complement strand
GCGGCATGAGCATAGGCGTTGAAGAAGCCGTACGGCATGTTCGAGCAGGAGAAGATCGCGGCGCGAAAGCGTGGCGCATCGCCCTCGGGCAGCGTCTTGGTGCGGCCGACCGGCGAGAAGCTGCCGTCGGGTGCGACGAAGCGGTAATGATAGACCCGCCCCGGCGCCAACCCGGCGACGGTGATCTTGGCGGTGAAGTCGCGCCACGGCCCGGTGATCTGCGCGCCACCACCGATTATCCTGGCGAAGTCGGCGCGTTCGGAGATTTCGGCGCGCAGCTCGGTCGCGCCGCCGTTCGCCGGCACGTAGCGCGTCCATAACAGCATCGAGTCGCTTGCCGGCTCACCGCTCGCCACCGCATGGGTAAAGCCGCGCGCCGTGCTGATGGAGGGGGCTTGCGCGAAGCCCGGTAGCGCAAAGGCGCCCAGCCCCAGCGTTCCCGTCAACAGAAGCGAGCGGCGGTCGATCGGGGGCGTCACGGGCGGTCTCCTGCGGCATTCGGTGTAGACTTGCGCGCCAGATGTGGCGAGGGCGTGACAGCGAAACGGAAGGCGCGCGGTGATCGAGCTGAAAAGGAGATCATGCCTTGCCGCTCTCGTGATCGTTTTCTTGGTCCTCGCGCTGCTGCGGCCGCTCGACCATGACGAGAGTCAATATGTCGCCGCCACCGCGCTGGCCGCTCGGGGCTGGCTGCCCTATCGCGACTTCGCCTATCTGCAGACCCCGCTCCAGCCGTTGCTGTTCGCACCCGTCGCCGCGCTGGCGGGCATATGGACCTGGCCGGCATTGCGCGTCGCAAATGCCCTGCTCGGCGCGGCGGCGGTGACCGGTGTCTGGCGCGCGGCGAGCGAGGCTGGCGGGGGCGGCAGCGCGGCGCTCGCTGCCGCCGGCTTGTTCGCGATGTGTGACGTGCTGCTGTTCAGCTCCGGCACCGCTCGTAACGACGCACTGCCGGCGGCCATGCTTGCCTGGGCGCTTGTGCCGGCGCTGCGCGGCACCGTCGGCGGAGCGACTCGCGGCAGCGCGGCGCTGGCCGGGCTGCTCTTTGCTGGCGCTGCGGCGGCCAAGCTGTCCTACGCGCTGCCTGCCGCCGCTTATGGCATCCAGGCGATGATCGACCGGCGGCAGCGGCCGTTCTGGGTTGCACTCGGGGCGGCGCCGATGTTGGCGCTGGTTGCGGTGCTGGCGAGCGTTTCCGCACCGCAATTCTGGTTCGAAGTATTCCGCTTCCCGGTCGAGGGGCCGGCCGAATATTACGTTTCGCAAGGACGGGCATGGTCACTCAGCTGGTTGGGGCGTGCGGTCGATTCACTCAAATTCCTCGCGCTAGGGCCGGCGCCCGTCGCGGTGTGGGCGATCGTTCGCGATTGGACCCGGACCCCGGCTGGCCTGTTGCTCATATCCTTGGCCTTCGCCGGAGCGCTGGCGGCGATCCTCCCCGCGCCGACCTGGCGGCAATATTGGCTGCCCGCGCTGGTTCCGCTGTTCGTGCGGCTTGCATTGGCCTGGCAGACGAATCCGCCTGACCGCATCGCGCGGATCGCCGCAATCGCCTTCGCCTGCGCCGGGCTGGCGCCGTCGGTCTGGGCGTTGTCGCGCGCGACACAGGGCGTGCCGCTCGTCGAAGCATTGCGCGACGGCGGGAGCATGCGGGCAGCGTTCGACCGCGGGGCTATCGGTGACGGCATCGCAACCCTTTCGCCCCAATTCGTACCCGCGACGGGTCGCGCACCCGACCGCAGCTTCGCCACCGGCCCATTCTATTTTCGCAGTCGGGGTCTGCTGAGCCCCCAGCAGGAGCAGCGTTTCAACCTGATCTCGCAGGACCGTCTCGACGCGGTGTGGGCGGCATCGACGGCGCGCGCGCCGCGCGCGATCCTGGTCGGCGGCGAGAATGACTGGACGAACGGCAATGCGACGCTGGATGCGAAACTGGAGCACTGGGCGGTCGCGCACCATTATCGTGCGGTGCCCGTCGCTGGCAGCCGGTTTCGCCTTTACGTTATGCCACGTTGAGCCGCGCCCGCTTCGCCGCGACGAGCCCGGCGTAATACGCCATCAGCTCGACCGTGTGTTCGCGGTCGCTGCGCACGCGGTCCGCGGCGGCGACGGCGGCGCGGCGCAGCATGGCCGGATTGCGCGCGAACAGACGGTGGATCGCCTCGGCACCGGCGGAGGCGCTGCGCGCGGTGTACAATTCGGCGCTCATCGGATCGGCGACCTCGGCGCAGCCGCCGGTGTCGGGGACGATCAGCGGCAACCCCGCGGCCATCGCTTCGGATGCCACCAGTCCGAACGGCTCGGCTTCCGATCCGTGGATCAGCGCGTCGCAGCTCGCCATGATCCGCGCTAGCCGCTCGCGGTCATAGACCGGGCGGAACATGCGGATGTGCGGACTGCCGGCGATGCGCTTTTCGAGCTGACGGCTTTCCACCCCGGTGCCGAGCAGCATCAGGCCGGCCGGCATCGACGCGCCCGCGCGCTCGACCGCGTCGATCACCACACCCCAGCGTTTTTCGGGGTGATGCCGCCCAAGCCCGAGCAGCAGGCGCCCCTCGGGCGGCAGGCCGCACTGTGCGAGCATCGCGACACGCAATTTCTCGTCGCGATAATTGGGCGAGAAATGGCCGCGCTCGATCCCCAGCGGCATGGCGGCGTCGATCCGCACGCCGCGCGCGCGAAGCCGCTTTTCGAGCGCGGGGCCGTTGGTGACCACCGCGTCGTAATGATCGAGAAAGCGGCTCATGTAACGGCTGTACCAGGCGCAGGCACGCTCGATCCGCTCGTGGCTCGCCAGCCGCTCGAACCAGCGAAGCGCGTAAGCCGCGACATTGTCGTTGTGCATGAAGAACACGCGCACCGCGTCCGACTGCCACTGCCCGACGATCCACGCCGGCCGCCATGGCGACGACGCCTCGACCAGGTCGGGCTGCAACGCGTCGAGGTGACGGGTGACCGCCGACGCATCCCAGAACAGCCCGTAATTGTCGTCGAACGGCAGGCGCGGCGCCTTGATGTAGATGATCCGCCCGCCGCCGGGCCGGTCCTCGACCTTGTCCTCGCGGCCGGGCGCGATGACGATCAGCTCGTGGCCGAGATCGGCCATGATGCCCATCTTGCGTTCGAGATAGGTGCGCACGCCGCCGCCGGTCGGCGAATAGAATTCGTTGACGTCGACGATCCGCATGGCAGGCCTCAGTCCTTCATCGGGCCGAAGCCGCCCAGCCCGCGCAGATATTGCGCCTGGATGGTCGTCGTCGTGATGCCCGGTCCGACCGAGATGAGCGCCTGCTGGAGCTTGGGACGCGCGCGGCCGAGCCGCTCGTTGCTGGGAAATCCGGCGCCGTCGCCCCAGAAATTGAACTTGGATTTCGCGTCGCGATTATGGGTGAAGAGCAGCGCATAGCGCCCCGGACCCGGCACACGGATGCACAGCGCCACGGGTCCGACCTGGGGCGTGCGCGCGGTGACCCGGCGAAAGATCTTGTGCTCCTGCACCAGCAGATTGTCGTCACGCAGGAAATCGGCGGCGACCGCCGGATAGAGTTCGAGCTTGACCTCCCCCGCCCGATCCTTGAGGCCGACGATATTGGCCTGAATCGCCGGGCCCGTGCCGCTGTTGCACATTGCGCTATCCTCGCCGAGCGTCGCCGCCCCGGCGGGCATGGCGACCAGCAGAGCAAGCAATGCGGCAATCGAGCGTACCATCGTCATACACGAACCCTGGTCATCAAAGCATATACGCTGAACACGATCGTCAACGCGGCATGCACGAGCAGGGTCAGTGCGGCCGTGACGGCGACGAGCTGGGTCAGCGCTTCGTTCTGCCCGATCAATAGGATGGCGAAGTTGGCGAAAAGAAGGTCTTTGTTCGGCACAAGCGGCAAGCGCGACACGAGAAGCCGCCCGGCGGCGAGGAACAGCCACATCCACACCGACACCGTCGGCAGGGCGTAATGCCAGGCGATCGCGATCAACACCGAGCCGGCGATCAGGCGCAGGAGGTGGATCATGAAAATCCACCACAGGACCCGCCGCTGCAGTGAAAAGACGCGCTTCGAAAAGATCAGGAACGGCAGCGACATGGCCACGACGATCACCGCCGACCAGGCGATCGCCTCGTATTCGGCCGGCGGGATGAGGTGAACGCCGAGCGGCAGCGCGACCGCCATCATCGCCAGCGTCATCGCGTTGCCGGCGATCGCCGACAGGAAACTGACATCCTTGACCGCGCCGAAGGGCGCTGCGACAATCTCCGCCCGCTGCCGCGCCCAGGCGTAGAAATATGCCTCGCCCGAATAGCCGAGCACCACTTCGTTCGCGATCCGCTTCTTGAGCAGCGCGACATAGCCAGCCGCGGGGATGCGCCATAGTCGCCGGAAGATGATGTAGTCACCGGTGACGGGCGACAGATAGAGCAGCGCGAAGGCGATGTAGAAACGCGGATCGCCGGGCACCGAGCGAGTCAGCCCCGCCAGTCCCGCGCTGAGCAACTGCTTGCCCAGCGCGATCACCATCGCCGCGGTGATCAGCGTGCCGAGCACCATCGGCCAGCGTCGCCGCAACGTCCGCATCGGCTCTAGTCCGGCGATATCGGTCGGGACCGGCGGCGCGATGGAGGCGGACGGCGGCGGGCCGAGCGCCGCTCCGTCGATCGGGGAGCCGGGAATGGGATTCACACTATGCGACCTGCCAATGGGTGCCGGTCGTCGCCGGAATCGCTGCCCCGTAGCGATATTCGCGGTCATGGGCAACGACGCGAGCCACCGCGCGCGTGCCGGCGGCGTCGGCGTTTCCAGCGAAACTTTTGCGACAAATGTCCGTTAGGCCGGGACAACATGTTTAGCCCCTATGCTCCGCCACGCCACATTCTGACCTTCGCGCAGACACTCAGTGGTGGCGGCGTCGAGCGGTCGATGCTGCGTCTGGCGCGGGGCTGGCTCGCCGCTGGGCTGCGCGTCACGTTGGTGATGGGCGATTCGGTCGGGTCGCTGGCGGGCGAGGTTCCCGCAGGAATCGAACTGGTCGAGCTCAATTCGTCGATGGTGGCCAGTGGGCAGGCGCTGCCACACATCGTGCAGCGCGCGATGCCGGACATCATCTTCTGCCCCGGCAACCATTACACGGCCAGCGCGGCATGGTTGCGCTTCCGGCTCGGGCGATACTGCCCGCCGATCGTCGGCAAGGTCTCGAACCGGCTGGACCGGATCGACCAGCATTTCCCACTGAGCCAGGGCTATCGCGCCTGGTTGCGCATGCATCCGGCATTCCTCGACCATGTCGTCGCGATGACCCCGGCGATGCGCGACGAGACGGTGGCGATGATGCGGATCGATCCGACGCGGGTCAGCGTCATCGCCAACCCGCCCAACGTCTCGTTCGCCGACGCCGCCGCGCCCTCGTTGCCAGGCGGTCGATATTTGTTGGGGATCGGCCGGCTCTCGGCCCAGAAGCGCTGGGACCGGTTGATCGGCGCGCTGCCGGACGTCGCGCGCGGCGATACCGAACTGCTCATCCTGGGCGAGGGCGAGCAGCGGCCGGCGCTGGAGGATCAGGTCGATTCGCTCCATCTCGCGGCGCGCGCGCATCTGCCGGGTTACACAACAGATCCGCGTCCCGCGCTTGCCGGCGCGGCGGCGCTGGTGCTCACGTCCGATTTCGAGGGCGTGCCGGGCGTGCTGCAGGAGGCGCTGTCGGTCGGCACCCCGGTGGTGACGACCGATTCGAGCGTCGCGGTGCGCGAGATCGTCGCCTCGCCCACGCTCGGCACCGTGGTGCCGACCGGCGATCAGGCCGCGTTGGTCGCCGCGCTCGACCATTGGCTCGCCCCAGGCCGTGCGCGGCCCGATCCGGTGCCCGAACGCGGTGCCGACTCGGTCGAGCGCTATCTCGATCTGTTCGAGCGGCTGACCTTCGAACGAATCCGCGCCTAGGCGGGTTTGGTTCGGTCGGGATGCGCCGCCGCGAAGGCGGGCAGCGCCTGCGCCGCGGCATCGGCCATGCCAAGCCGAGGATAGGCGGCGAGCGGCACGTCGAGGCGGCGCGCGTTGTAGAGTTGCGGAACCAGCAACACGTCCGACAGGTCGGGCGCGGCACCGCCGAGGAATGGTCCACTGTTCTCGTCCGCACCAGCCATCGCTTCCAGCGCCGACAGGCCTTCGGTCACCCAGTGGCGATACCATTCGTCCTTCGCCGCCTGATCCGCGCCGAACTGCGTCTCGAGCCGCTTGAGCACGCGCAGATTGTCGATCGGGTGGATATCGGCGGCGATGACCAGCGCGCGCGACAGGGTCTGGGCGCGTGCCAGCGGGTCGCGCGGCAATAGCGGCGGATCGGGATAGGTCGCATCGAGCCAGTCGATGATCGCCAGACTCTGGCCGATCACCGTCTCGTCCACCTCGAGCGCGGGGACCAGCCCTTGCGGGTTGCGCGCGCGAAAGGCATCGCCGCGCTGGTCGCCCGCCACCAGGTTAACATCGACCGTTTCGAACGTCACCTGCTTGAGATGGAGCGCGATCCGCACGCGGTACGCCGCCGAGGATCGCCAATAGCCGTAAAGCCGGATCATTTCTCCGCCTCGCGTTCCGAACTGCGCTCGAGCGCGACCTTGATCATCGCCGTCATCGGATCGGCGAGCGCGAGGCCCAGCACGCCGAACAGCGTCGAGGCGAGAATCTGCGCCGACAGCGTGAGCGCGGGCGGCAGATCGACCGTCCGCCGGGCGACCATCGGAATGACGACATAGCCGTCGATCGTCTGGACGACGAAATAGGTCGCCAACGCGGCCAGGCCGGTATGAACCCCGGCACTGAACCCGACCGCGGTCATCAGCACGCCGGTGACGAACGCGCCGATATTGGGGATGAAGGCGAGGATTGCCGCGATCATCCCGATCACCAGCGCCATCGGCACGCCGAGGATCATCAGAATAACGAAGGTCAGCACGCCTTCGAACGCCATGCCCGCGAGCCGCCCGGCAAGCAGCCGCCGAAGCGTCGTCGCCATGCGTTCGATCGTGATGGAAAATTCGGCACGATTGTCGCTCGGCACCATCCATTGCAGCCCGCGGTCGTAAAGCCGCGGCTCCATGGCGATGAACAGTCCGATGACCATGATCATGAACAGGCTGGTCACCGCGCCGATCGCGGTGCCGACGAACGAGGTCAGCTTGCCCACGCTGCCGAGCGCTTCCTTGATCAGTCCCTCGAGGTCCGACCGCCCGGGCAAGATCCCCCAGCTCGATGCCCAGGCGGTGGCGCGCACCGTTTGCGCCTCGAGCGTGGCGCGCAGCTGCTCGAACTGCGCGGCGATCTGCACGCCGGTCAGATAGAAGGTGCCGAGGATGAAGGCGATCACGCAACAAACGACGATCGCGAGCCGCCAGCCCCGGCCGATCCGGAGCACGCGGCCCAGCAGACGAACCCCGCCGTCGAGCATCGCGGCGAACACCAGCCCGCCGAAGATGATCAACAGCGGCTGGATCAGCAGCACGACCAGCGCGATCGCCGCCGCCAGCCCGAACCACACCGTAGCGCGGCGCAGTTCCTGGCGCGTGAGCGGATCGCGCAGCTCGTTTGGGCTTGGCGAGGCGACCAGGGTGACGGGCCGCTCCTCGGTCATTTCGCCTCGGCTGGGTGGAGCGACGTGCCGGCACGGCCGCCGCGGAACCAGGTGGCCGGGTTCCAGGTGCCGTCACCGCTGCGCGAATAGGTGATGAACTCGGCGCGGCCGCCGATATTTTCCCACGGCACCGCGCCGCCCAGGCCGTTCTGTTCGAGCGCGAAGCGGCTGTCCGCGCTGCGGTCGCGATTGTCGCCCATCAGGAAGACGTGGTTGGGCGCGATCGTGATCGGTCCGTAATTGTCCCCGTCGCTCGGCCCCAGCTCGACCGTGTCGAAATAGCGCCCACCGGGCAATGTCTCGGTCACGATCGGCAGGTGGCAATACGCCTTGCCGTCCTTGCCGCGCACCCCGGCGTCGGGGCCGTAATCCGCCGGATCGCACGTCGGCTTGCCTTCGATCGGCATCATGACACCGCCATAGGCCGGGATATCGACATAGTGGAGCGGCCCGCGCTTGACCGGCACACCGTTCAGGATGACGACCCCGGCGCGCACTTGCAGCCGGTCGCCGGGCAGTCCGATGACGCGCTTGATATAGTCCGAATTGTGCCCCGGCGGGGTGACGATGACCACGTCGCCGCGCTGCGGCAGGCTGCCGAACAGGCGGCCGGGGATCGACGGCAGCTGGATGCCCCAGCTCTCAACATTCTCGCGCAGCACGAGGCTGCGGACGATCGCGACCGGATTGGGAATGGTCGGCGAGACGAACGACCAGCCATAGGCAAATTTGCTGACAACCAGCTGATCGCCCACCAGCAAGCCGGGAAGCATCGACTCGGACGGGATGTAGAACGGCTTGGCGACGAAGCTGTGAAAGCCGAGCACGGCTAGGATCAGCCAGGCGATGCCCTTGGCTTCGGCTTTCCAATCCGTGCCGGCGCGTGGCTTGCGCGGCGTCGCGGATTCCGGTCGGGACGGGGTCTGGGGGTCTAGCGCCAACTCTTCGCTCATTTCGGGTCCGGTTCCTGATCGTGCGGGATCGCCTCGATCACGACGAAGGCCTGCGCCCAGGGATGGTCGTCGGTCAGCGTCAGATGCACCCGTGCGCCGTGGCCTTCGGGGGTCATGGCGTCAAGTCTCGCCTTCGCGCCGCCGGTCAGCGCGAGCGTCGGCGCGCCGCTCGCGGCGTTGACCACCCCGATGTCCTTCATGAACACGCCGCGCTTGAACCCGGTGCCGATCGCCTTCGAAAAGGCTTCTTTCGCGGCGAAGCGCTTGGCCAGCGTTCCGGCCTTGGTGAAGGGGCGGCGATCGGCCTTGGCGCGCTCGACATCGGTGAAAACGCGGGCCTCGAAGCGCGTCCCGAACCGGTCCAGCGACGCCTGGATCCGCTCGATGTTGCACAGGTCGGATCCGAGCCCGAGGATCATCGTGCAAGTCTCAATCGTCCAGGTCTCATTGGCGGGAATTCACCGCGCTTCGTCCATCGCCGCGCGCATCCGGCGCACACTTTCGGCCAACCCGACGAACAGCGCCTCGCCGACCAGGAAATGGCCGATATTCAGCTCCCGAACCTGCGGAATCGCGGCAATGGGGGCAACATTGGCGTAGGTTAGCCCGTGGCCGGCATGAACTTCGATCCCGTTCCTGGCGGCGAGCGCGGCCGCGTCAGCAAGGCGGCGCAATTCCGCGGCACCTTCGCCAACTTCCAGCTCGGCATAGCGCCCGGTGTGCAGCTCGACGACCGGGGCGCCGAGCCGCAGCGCGGCCTCGATCTGGCGCGGATCGGGCTCGATGAACAGCGACACGCGGATGTTCGCGGCGCCGAGCGCAGCAACGATCGGCGCGAGCAGATCATACTGCCCGGCGGCGTCGAGCCCGCCCTCGGTGGTACGCTCCTCGCGCTTCTCGGGGACGATGCACGCGGCGTGCGGACGGTGGCGCAGCGCGATCGCCAGCATCTCGTCGGTGGCAGCCATTTCGAGGTTGAGCGGGATCGTCAGTTCGGTGGAGAGCCGCGCGATATCGTCGTCGGTGATGTGGCGCCTGTCTTCGCGCAGGTGCGCTGTAATGCCGTCCGCCCCTGCCTCGGCGGCGAGCAGCGCGGCTCGAACCGGGTCGGGGTACCCGGCACCGCGCGCGTTCCGCACGGTCGCGACATGGTCGATATTGACCCCGAGGCGACGGGCGCCGGTCACGCGGCAGCGCGGCTACCGGGCTTCACCGCCGGGATCGCCGCGAGCGCCGGGGGCAGCGCGTCGGCGCTGTAGCTGGGCACGTCGAGCCGGAGCAACGGGTGGAAGTGCACACCCAGATCGGCGGTGCCGCCCGAGCGATCGACCAGCGCGGCGGCCGCGATCGTCTCGCCGCCGGCACGGGCGATCGCGGCGATCGCCTCGCGCGACGAAAGTCCGGTCGTAACAACATCCTCCATCATCAGCACGCGCGTGCCGGGCGCGAGGCGGAAGCCGCGGCGCAGCTCGAACACGCCCTCGGGCCGTTCAAGGAACATCGCCTCGACGCCGAGCGCGCGAGCCATTTCATGCCCGGCGATCACCCCGCCCATGGCGGGCGAGACCACGGCCTGGATGCGGTCGCGGATATCGCCGGGTAGCGATGCGGCGAGCGCGGTTGCGAGCCGCGCGCCGCGCGCCGGATCCATCAGCACGCGCGCGCACTGCAGATACCGCGGCGACCGCAATCCGGACGACAGAATGAAATGCCCTTCGAGCAGCGCGTCGGCGGCCCGAAATTCGCCAAGAATCTGGTCTTCGGTCACGAGAGCTGTCATCCTTTGACGCTGCGAGGCGCGTGATAGGCGCGCGCTCAGGGCCGCGCAACGCGGGCGGCGGTAAAAAACCGCCGCGACACGCTTGAGGCGCCGGGGGCGTCCGCGTATAGGCCGTGCCAAACGGAGCTCTGCTCCTCCTTGCGTCGTTCGACCGGCGCTATCGCTAGGGTGGCACGAAACGCATGCGCATGACGGGGTTCAAGACGATCGTGGTGGCCGTTGGGTTGGCGATTGCCGGCGCGGGGCACGCCGCGCCTGCGGCGCAGCCGGCCGCGACAACAACCGCCGTTGCGACGCACGCGACCGCGGTTCCCGCCGCGGCGGTTCCAGCTGCTCCCGCGGCGTCCAATGATCCGATGTTGGCCATGGACGGAGCACCCGCCATGCTGCCTGTTGCCGGCATCGGTCAGCCGATCGATGGCGCGATGGTGCTTCAGAAACAGGTTACGCCCAATGGCCGCGAGGCGCTGTGGTTTCACAATGCCATCTTGTTTCCGGTAATCACCGTCATCTCGCTATTTGTCCTGATCCTTCTGCTCCTGGTCGTGGCGCGGTTTCGTCGCGCGGCCAATCCGGTGCCGACCAAGACCGCGCACAACACCGTGCTCGAGATCGCCTGGACGCTGATCCCGGTGGTCATCCTCGCGCTGATAGCGGCGCCGTCGATCGGGTTGTTGCAAGCGCAGTACAAGCCTGCGCCCAAGAACGCGGTGACGCTGAAGGCGATCGGCAACCAATGGTATTGGTCGTACGAATATCCCGATAACGGCGCGCTCGCGCTGACCTCGAACATGCTCAAGGAAAAGGATCAGGTCACCGGCAAGGAGCGTGCGCGCACCGATGCCGATGGGCCGCGCCTGCTCGCCACCGATCAGCGCGTGGTGCTGCCGATCAATACGCCGATCCGCCTCATCACCACGTCGAACGACGTGATCCACAGCTGGTCGATCCCGGCCTTCTGGGTCAAGCTCGACGCGATCCCCGGCCGGCTCAACGAAACCAGCTTCACGATCGAGAAGCCCGGTGTCTATTTCGGCGTCTGTTCGGAGTTGTGCGGCGCGCGCCACGGCTTCATGCCGATCACCGTCGAGGCGGTGACGCCTGACGTGTTCGCCGCGTGGGTGAAGGCCAAGGGCGGCACGATGCCCGGCGCGACACCGGCGGCCGCGACACCCGCCGTCGCCGCGCCAGCCGCCGATAACGGCGCCGCCGCCAATCTCGCCGGCCCGACCGTCTCCGCGACGACCACGCCGCCCACGACCAATCAGGCCGCGACCGCGAATCCCGCCGGCGCCGGCAACGCTGGACATTGAGATCATGACCGATACTGCCCTTCCCGCGTCCGCCGCGTTCACGGCGCATGACGATCACGCGCATCATCACGATGCCGATCACAAGCCGGCATTCTTTGCGCGCTGGTTCATGTCGACCAACCACAAGGATATCGGCACGCTCTACCTGATCTTCGCGATCTTCGCCGGCGTGGTCGGCGGCGCGATTTCGGGGCTGATGCGCGCCGAGCTGGCGCAACCGGGTATCCAGTATCTCGGCTATTGGGCGAGCTTCCTGCCCGGCGGCGAGCAGGGCCTCGATCATTCGCTGCACCTGTGGAACGTGCTGATCACCGCGCACGGGCTCATCATGGTGTTTTTCATGGTGATGCCAGCAATGATTGGCGGGTTTGGCAACTGGTTCGTGCCGCTGATGATCGGCGCGCCGGACATGGCGTTCCCGCGGATGAACAATATCAGCTTCTGGCTGCTCATCCCGTCTATGATCTTGCTCTTTTCCTCGCCGCTGTTCGGCGGCGCCGGCAACGGCTGGACGCTTTACGCACCGCTATCGACTTATGGCGAGCCGGGGCCGTCGACCGACATGGCGATCCTCGCACTCCACTTGGCGGGCGCCTCGTCGATCCTCGGCGCGATCAACTTCATCACCACCATCTTCAACATGCGCGCGCCGGGCATGACGCTGCACAAGATGCCGCTGTTCGTATGGTCGGTGCTGGTTACCGCCTTCCTGCTGTTGCTCGCGCTGCCGGTGCTGGCGGCGGCGATCACCATGCTGCTGACCGACCGCAATTTCCACACCACCTTCTTCGATCCCGCCGGCGGCGGCGATCCGGTACTGTACCAGCATCTGTTCTGGTTCTTCGGGCATCCCGAGGTTTACATCATGATTCTGCCAGGCTTCGGCATCGTCAGCCAGGTGATCGCAACCTTCTCGAAAAAGCCGGTGTTCGGCTATCTCGGCATGGCGTACGCGATGGTCGCGATCGGCGTGGTCGGCTTCATCGTGTGGGCGCACCACATGTTCACCACTGGCCTGTCGGTGAACACCAAGATGTACTTCACCGCCGCGACGATGGTCATCGCGGTGCCTACGGGCATCAAGATCTTCTCGTGGATCGCGACGATGTGGGGTGGATCGATCAGCTTCAAGACTCCGATGCTGTGGGCGATCGGGTTCATCTTCATGTTTACCGTCGGCGGGGTTACGGGTGTGGTGCTCGCCAATGGCGGCGTCGATGATAACATGCAGGACACCTATTACGTCGTGGCGCACTTCCATTACGTGCTCAGCCTCGGCGCGGTGTTTTCGCTGTTCGCGGGCTTTTATTACTGGTTCCCCAAGATGTCGGGGCGGATGTATAACGAGTTCCTCGGCCAGGTGCATTTCTGGGTGTTCTTCGTCGGCGTGAACGTGATGTTCTTCCCGATGCACTTTCTGGGGCTCCAGGCGATGCAGCGCCGTGTGCCCGATTATGCCGACGGCCTGGCGCATTGGAACCATGTCGCCTCGATCGGCTATATGATCATGGCGGTGGGGATGGCGGCGTTCTTCGTCAACCTGTTCATGTCGCTGTTCGGTGGCAAGAAGGCGCCGGACAATCCCTGGGGCGAGGGCGCGACGACGCTCGAATGGACGCTGTCGAGCCCACCGCCGTACCACCAGTTCGAGACCTTGCCCCGCATAGACTGACGGGCGGAGCCGCTCGACGAGCGGCAGGAAGATGACGATGACCACGACGACCGCCGCGCGGCCGATCATGCTGCCCGCCGACTGGCGTGATTTCCTGGCGCTGACCAAGCCCCGGGTGATGCGCTCGGTGGTGTTCACCGCGCTGTGCGGGATGCTGGCGGCGCCGGTGCACCTGCCGCTCGCGCTCGCGATCACCGCGATCCTGTGCATCGCGCTGGCGGCGGGGTCGGCGGGCGCGCTCAACCAGTGGTACGAGGCGGACATCGACGCGCTGATGAAGCGCACCGCCAAGCGTCCGCTTCCGGCGGGGCGCATGGACCGGGACAGCGCGCTTCATTTCGGCGTCGGCGTCGGCGCGTTCGCGGTGATCCTGATGGGGTTCGCGATCAACCTCGCGGCGGCGGTGCTGCTCGCGGTTTCGATCCTGTTCTACGTCATCGTATATACCGTGGGGTTGAAGCGCTTTACCCCGCAGAACATCGTCATCGGCGGGGCGGCAGGCGCGTTTCCACCACTGATCGGTTGGGTCGCGGCGACCGGCAATGTTGCCGCGCTGCCGTTGATCATGTTCGCGATCATTTTCCTGTGGACCCCGCCGCATAGCTGGGCGCTCGCGCTGCTGATCCGCGACGATTATGCCAAGGGAGGCGTGCCGATGTTGCCGGTGGTGTCGAGCGGGCGCACGACGCGGCGTCAGATGCTGTTCTATGCCGTGCTGATGGCCGCGACGGCGGTTTCGCCTTGGCCACTGGG